>JAEVZM010000048.1 GCA_023392225.1 Pseudomonadota bacterium | reverse complement strand
CAGCTACCAGGACGCCACGGGCGGCCAGTCCTACGACGCCGGTTCCGAATGGACCGCCGCCGCCGGCCTCTACTACTACCCGACGGCTCGTGCGGAGATCGGTGCGGAACTGCTGTACAGCGATCCGGATGGTGGCGACTCCCAGTGGGGCGGTCACCTTCGCTTCAAGACGCACTTCAACTAATCCAGCCGCAAGGCTCGGGTTTGGTGCCCGGCGGAGAAATCCGCCGGGCATTTTCTTTTTGAGAATGCTCATGCTGCCATTGCTGGGCGATCGCGCCAGGGCGCCGGTGCAGAGCGTCCCGGATTGCGCGATTGCCCTTAGATTCGTCGCATTCCCGCGGTCGATCAGAGGCCGACGGCGAACGGTCTAGTTGGCCCGGGTGCCGCTCGCTAGAGTTGGAAGCAGTTTCGAGGACGCGGATGTCGAAGTGGCGAAGATGGGTGTTGCCCGGACTCGCATCGACCATGGTTCTCGCGGTGATCGCCACGGCGCTGCAATCCGGCGGTGTCGAGCGGGACATCACCGCGCGGGTCTCGGCCGAGCTGGCAGCCGCTGGCCAGGATTGGGCAGTCGTATCGGTCTCGGGCCGGGACGTCTCGATCGCCGGAGTCGCCCCGTCCGAGGAAGCGCAGCGGCTTGCGATCGTCGCGGCGGCCGACGTGGCCGGCGCCGGAACCGTCACCGACCGAAGCGAACTGCTGGCGCTGGTCTCGCCCTATGTGTGGTCGGCCTCGCGACTCGGCCGCAAGGTGACGCTGAGTGGCTACGTTCCCTCGATCGGCGCGCGGAACGCCCTGCTCGCGGCGGCGCGGCGCTCGCTGCCCGATGCCGAGATCGTCGATGGCATGGAGCTGGCCCGGGGGGCACCGGCGGGATTCGGTGCCGCCACCGCCTTCGCCCTCGAGCGACTCGGCGATCTCTCCGAAGGCCTGGCGGCGATGACCGACGGCACCCTGTCGCTGAAGGGGACCGCACTCTCGGCCGAGGCGTACCTGGCGACCCGGCGGGCCTTTTCCGGCGCAGTGCCGAGCGCGGTCGCGCTCGGTCCGGTCGATGTCACGCCGGCTCGGGCTGATCCGTTCGTCTGGTCGGCGAGCTTTGACGGCGAGGCGGTGCTCCTCGCCGGGTTCGTTCCCAACGACGTCGTCAAGGATACTCTGGTGACGATGGCGCGCTCCGTGATGCCGAATGCGACGGTCACGGACGAGACCAACATCGCCTCGGGCGAGCCGCAGGGTTTCGCGGAGGCCGCGACGTTCGCCATCGGCGCGCTCGGCCGGATGCGCCAGGGCGGCGTCATGCTCGACGGTCTGACGCTGGACATGGCCGGCGAGGCGCGCTCGGTGGACGACTACCAGGCGATCGTCAGCGGTGTCGGCGGGCCTCTGCCGGAGGGACTGGTGCTGGTTGCCAGCGAGATCACGCCGGCGAAGGTCGAGACCTACGGCTGGAGTGGCAGCAAGGACGGCGATTCCGTCGTCCTCACAGGGTTTGTGCCGACCCTGGCCGGGCGCGACGTCGTCGCCGATGCAGCCGAGTCGGCCTTCGCGGGACTGGCGGTGGACAACCAGGTCAAGGTGGCCGCCGGCGAGCCCAAGATGGACTGGATCGGCGCGATCAAGTTTGCCATGGAACAGCTCGCCGGGCTGGAGCGGGGCCGGGTCGAGCTCGGCGACCGGACCTATACGATCGAGGGCGAGGCCCGCGATTCGGATGCCTTCGCGCGTCTGGTCGCATCCAATTCCCGCACGCTGCCGGCGAGCCTCGAGCTCTCCCATGCATCGATCTCGCCGCCGAAGGCCTCGCCCTATGTGCTTTCGGCCCGTCGCGATGGCAAGAAGGTGATTCTGGCCGGCTACGCCCCCAGCGAATCGGACAAGACCGACCTGCTCGATACGGCGAGCCGGGTGTTCCCCGACGCCGACGTCGAAGACGACATCGCCTTCGGCAGCGGCGCGCCGCCGGATTTCGCGACCGCCGCGGCGGTCGCCTTGGACGCCGCGGCGCGCCTCGCGGGCGGTCGGGCGGAGATGACCGACACGCGGATCAAGGTCAAGGGCGAGGTCTATTTCCTGCGCGCCATGGAACAGATCGAGGCGGCCACGGCCGAGGCCGTTCCCGACGGCTACACCCTCGACATGACCATCATGACGCGCCAGATCGGCCAGCCTCTCGACCCGACCCAGTGCAGGGACCGGCTCCAGTCCGACCTCAAGATCGGGCGGATCGAGTTCGAGGGCGGCCAGTCGACGCTGCTCGAGTCCAGTCTCGGCCTGCTCGACCGGGTGGCGGGGACGCTCCTGCGCTGTGGCGATGTCGGCATCGAGGTGGCGGCCTATGCCGATTCGGATGGATCCGCCGAGCAGAACAAGATCCTGACCCAGGCGCGGGCCGAGATGGTGGTGGACTACCTCATCGACGTCGGCGTGAAGCGCGAACAGTTGACGGCGATGGGCTATGGCGAGGACAATCCCATCGCGGACAACGCGACCGAGGAGGGGAAGCGGGCGAACCGCCGCATCGAATTCGCCGTCCAGCTTCCCGACGGTGGTTGAGGCATGGCGTATCTGCTGGGCACCTACTGGCCTTTTCTGGCGCTCGCGCTGCTGATCGGCATCGCGCTGGGCTGGTGGAATCGTGATCGGCGTGGTGTCGATGACGTCACCGCTTGGCTCGAAGACCGACCGGGCGAGCCATGACCTGGCATTTCTTCGAGGTCTGGGCGTTGCTGCTGGCCGCCTTCGCTCTTGGCGGCGTGCTCGGGACGCTGCTCTATATCGGCCTCGCCGTGAGCCCGCTGGCCGAGGCGCAGCTCGATGTGGCGGATGCCGTCTACGACCGGCTGGCGGCGATCGGTGCCTATTTTGCGCGCTGGCGGACCCCGAGCGGATACTACGGCCTCCACCGCGATCCCCCCGCCTACGTCATGCCGATTCCGGCACCGGATGCACATGGCGAGGCGGACCTCGCCTATGCCGAGCACGGGCTCGGTCCCGATGCCTACCATCCGCATGCCGAGCCGCTGGCCGGGCCGGAGAAGTGGGTGGAGGATGTCGCCGAGGCGCTCAACGTCGCCGAGGGGCCGGAAGCGCACGAGCACGAAGGATCTTGGTCGGACGGCGATCCGGACTGGCGCGAGGGCGAGGCCGAGTGGGACGAGGAGACCTGGCCGGAAGAGCGCGACGCGTTGTCGGAAGCCGGGGCGGTCGAGGCCGCGGAGCCGCTGTCGCGCGACGAGGACGAGCCCCTCTACGAAGCGTTCCCCGAGGCCGAGGTGGATCTCGTCGAAGACGCCACGTTCACGGTCGAGGCGGAGGCCACTTACCCGGACCCGGTGGAAGCCGAGACGAGCGAGCCGCCGCTGGCCGCTGTCCCCGAGGACGTCGTCGTCGAGCCGAGGACGGAGGAGGCACCGTCCGAGGTGACGGCTGCAGAAGAGGCGCCTGCCGAAGACATGCCACCCGAGGCCTCGCCCGCGGCGCCGCTGCTCGAGGAGCCGTCGCCTGAGGCGGTACCAGCTGACGAATCGCCGGCCGGAGGATCGCCGATCGAAGCGACGGAGGCAGCGGCCCCGACAGAGGTGCATGACCTGACCGCCGAGGCGCCGACCGTCGAGGTGCTCCCGACCGATGTTCCGAGCGCCGAAGTGCCGCCGGGCGAGGAGGGGGCGGACGAGCCGCCGACCGTCGAGCCCGAGCAGGTGTCCGAGCCCGGGCCGGAGACGGAGCGAGCGGAAATCCCGGCAGGCGCTCCGGAACCTATGCCGGAGCCAGAACCGGCGATGGTCGCGTCGTTGCCGGAGGCAGCGCTTCCGCCGCCGGTGCCCCCGCCGGTTCCAGCCCCGATCGCCGAGCCGGCCCCGGTCATGGCCCGCCAGGCTGAGCTGCCCGCGATGCGGCCGCTGACCCTGCCGGGACCCCGGAATGGCGTCCAGGACAACCTCCAGAGGATCCGGGGCATCGGCAAGAAGAACGAGGAGCTGCTCAACAGCCTCGGCATCTACCACTTCGGGCAGATCGCCGCCTGGACGCCGGCCGAAGCCCGCTGGGTCGCGCGGCACATGGCGTTTCCGGAACGGATCGAGCGCGACGACTGGATCGGCCAGGCGATCATCATTGCCACCGGCGGCGACCCGGGCCTCACCAAGCCAACCCGTCGGGACGGCGAGGCGGAAGAGTCGTCCGAGGCGGCGTAGCCGCGGTTCGACCGCGGCTCCCTCAGTCGCCGGTCTTCGGCGCGTCGAGATCGAAGCGGGACGGCGCCTGCGGCGCGATGGCGTCGGCCGGGGGCTCCCGGCCCTCGGCTTCGGCGATGAATGCCGCGATCCGCCGAAGCAGCGAGGGCCGCACGAGGAGCGGCGGATGTCCTTCGCCCGCGATGTCGATGCGGACCAGGCCCGGGTGCTCGCTCGCCATGCGCTCGGTCGTCGCTTCCGACAGGATGTCCGAGTTGGCGCCGCGAACCACCATCACCGGCAGCCTGGCGAGGGCCGCGAATTCCGGCCACAGCGTCGGCACCGGCCGGTCGAACTCGACGCCGTCGAAGGTCCGGGCCAGCGCCGGATCGTAGTCGCTCGCCGGCAGTCCGTCCTGGTCGCGCCAGGTCATCCAGGCGAAGGCCTGCCATTCGTCGTCGGTGAGCGCATCGAACTGCCGGCCGTGCAGCCGGCGGAGCAGCAGCACCGCATCGTCCCAGTCGCTCGGCGAGGGCATGCGCCCGACATAGGTCTTGAGGCGCGCGAGGCCGCGGGCCTCGATCGCCGGGCCGATGTCGTTGAGCACGATGCCGGCCAGGACCGCGGGCCGCGCGACGCCCATCAGCATCGCGATCAGGCCGCCGCGCGAGGTGCCGATGACGATCGCCCGGGCGACGCCGAGCGCCGCCATGCCGTCGAGAACGTCCTGCATCTCGACGATCGGCGTGTAGTGCGCCTGGTCCTTGTCCCAGTCCGACAGGCCCCGACCGCGCAGGTCGAAAGAGAGCACCCGGCGCGGCCGGTCAGGATGGGTCGAGAGATAGCGGGCGAGCGCGTCGAAATCGCGGGCGTTGCGCGACAGCCCGGGTAGGCACACCACCGGCAGCCAGGGGGACACCGGCGGACCATAATCGGCGACGTGGAGCGTCAGCCCGTCGGCGCTCTGGTAGAAGCGGTCCTGCCACGCTTGCCCGGCGGCGGTGGCCTCGGTGGGCGCGTCCACCCGGGTGTCATAGGGCAGGGATTCGATACCCTCTTCGCCGCCGGCGCCGCCGTCCTCGTCGGCGCTCGCCGCCTTCGTTGCGGGCCGGCCGAACAGCGCACGCAGTCGCGAGCGGGCGAAGTCCAACGCCTCAGCCCCGCTTGAGGTCGGATTCGATGGTCAGCGCCGGACGCCCGAGGCGGGCCCGGTAGACCTGCATGTTCTCCATGACCCGCTGGACGTAGTTGCGGGTCTCGGTGAACGGGATGCGCTCGATCCAGTTGACCGCGTCGACATTGGGGTCGCGGGGGTCGCCGTACTTCTTGACCCAGGCCGTCACCCGGCTCGGGCCGGCGTTGTAGGCGGCAAAGGTCATGATGAACGAGCCGCCGTAGCTTTCCTTCAGCTTGCCGAGGAAGGCGGCTCCGAGCTGGGCATTGTAGGCGGGGTCCGAGGTCAGCCGGTCCTGCGAGAAGGAAACGCCGACGAGCTTGGCCATCGCCTTGGCGGTGGCCGGCATGAGCTGGAGCAGGCCGCGCGCCCCGGCGCCGCTGACCGCGGCCGGATTGAACGAGCTCTCCTGGCGGGCGATGGCGTAGACCATCGGCTTCTCGACATTGCCGGTCTTGGCCGAGTTCGGGATCGCCGAGGTGGGGAAGGCGGAGGAGTGCACCGGCAGGTTCCGGTAGGAGGCGAGCTTGCCCAGCTGCAGCGCGAAGGAATGGCCGCCTTCCTCCTCGGCCATCTCGCAGAGCAGCGCGATCTCCGCGGGGTCGGTCAGGCGCTCGGCGAGGGCGCGGAGGAAGATGCTGTTGCGGTCGCCGCGGTTGAGCGAGTCGAGCTTGTTGACCACCTGGATCAGCTCGTTGTTCTGGAAGCGCTGCTTGGCGGCGTTGTCGATCCGCGGCGGCGCGGCGATCGGCAGCTGCTTGACCCCGAGGCGCGAGAGGGCGATCTGGCCGTAGAAGGTGGTCGGGAAGGCGCCGGCGTTCTTGTAGTGGGTGATCGCGGTGTTGCGGTCGCCGGCGCGCTCGGCGGCCCGGCCGAGCCAATACTCGGCGCGCGACTGGCTGAGCGGCATCTGCGAGACGCGCTCGATCTCGAGGAAGTGCTTGCGTGCCGTGGTCGGGTCGCCAAGGTACTCGAGCGCATACCAGCCGGCGTGGAACTCGGCCTCGGCGATGTCGGCGCTCGACTCCGCCGAGTGGGTCGCGGCGAGCTTGTAGGCGGTCTTGGCGTCGCCCATGTCGAGCAACTCGCGCGAGACGATGCGGCGCTCGACCCAGAAGGCGTCGCCGTCGATGATCGCTGGATCGCGCGGCGCCGAGAGGAGCATCTGCGCCGCTTCCTCCATCTTGTCCTGGTCGCGGAGGTAGCGCGCCTGGGCATAGATGTAGAGCGGGTCCTTCCGCTTGGCGACCGGAACCGCCTTGAGGGCGGCTGCGGCGCCCTTCTCGGTGTCGACGGCGATCACCGCGGCCGCCAGGGCGATCTCGTTGTTGTTGAGGTACTTGGCGTTTCGGGTCGCGGCCGCGTTCTGCTCCTCGTAGAGCAGGCGGTCGAGGCGCGCCTTGTAGTCGGCAGCGGGGATCAGCTTGCCGAACTCCTTGCGGATCCGGGCCTCCGCCTCTGTCTCGAACCGCTGGGTCCGCCAGTAGTTGCCGATGGCGGCGGCGGCGTCCTTCTGGCGACCGACGTCGAGATAGGCGCGGGTGAGCAGCATCGCCCCGCTCTCCGTGATCGGCGGCCGGCCGGACATCAGGCGGATGATCGTCGCAGAATTGGGCTTCTCGCGCACCAGCGCCTGCTCGAAGCGGGTCTGGAGCAGCGCCTGTCCCGGCCAGTCGGCGAGCCGGCGCCAGACGTCGGCGATCACCTCGGACGAGACGCTCGGGTCGCCGCTGATGGCGATCAGCCAGTGGACGATCTTGGCTTCCACCGGGTCGGTGATCGCGTAGGCGGCGGCGGTCGCGGCCGGATAGTTGCCGTCGTCGATGAACTTGATGGCGTAGCGGAGGCCGACCGAGCTGCCGCTGCTGGTCTTGACCGGCGGCTGCGCCTTGGAGGCGACGACCACCTCGAGCTCGACCGGCGGCTCGGAATCGGTGACCGCGGCATGGGCGTCGTCCATCCGCTGCTCGAGCAGCCCGGCGATCGGATCGCTGTAGGACATCAACGTCACGTCCTGCGAATGGACGCGCTGCGGGTTGAGCCGCGGCAGTGGAATGTCGGTGAGGGCGTTGAACGGGGAATCCTCGGCGGCGGTCACGCTACCGGCCATGGAGAGGGCCAGCGCGGCGACCCCGGCGCCGAGCGCGAAGCGGCGGCGTGTGGTATGTTGCGGCGCCTTTGGCATGTGGGCTTTCGGCGTCATCAGTCCCATCCGTCTCTCTCCGACCGGACAACAGAATCGGAAACCGGGTCTGCGCGGCGTTCTCGCCGACCCTATTCTGCCATAGTGAACGAACACTTGACGACCCACGGAAACGGGCCACGCGGCCTTGCCCGCGCCATGGGCGTCGGCATAAGGTCGCGGCCGAGAGGAAAACGCCGAAATTCCGGCAAGGATATGGCTTGATGTTCACTGGATCGATCACTGCCCTGGTCACCCCGATGCGCGATGGCGCGCTCGACGAGGAGGCCTTCCGCAACCACGTCGAATGGCAGATCGCCGAGGGTACCCATGGCCTGGTGCCGGTCGGCACCACCGGCGAGACGCCGACCCTCAGCCATGACGAGCATAAGCGCGTGGTCGAGATCTGCATCGAGACGGCGAAGGGCCGCGTCCCGGTGATCGCCGGCGCCGGCTCGAACAACACCCGCGAGGCCATCGACCTCGCCCGCTTCGCCGAGAAGGCCGGGGCGGACGGCGTGCTGGTGGTGACGCCCTACTACAACAAGCCGAACCAGGAAGGGCTCTACCAGCACTTCAAGGCAATCAACGACGCGATCGGCATCCCGATCATCATCTACAACATCCCGCCGCGCTCGGTGATCGACATGAGTGTCGAGACCATGGCGCGCCTCTACGAGCTGAAGAACATCACCGGCGTCAAGGACGCGACCGGCAAGATCGAGCGGGTCTCCATGCAGCGCCACGCGATGGGGCCGGAGTTCAACCAGCTCTCGGGCGAGGACGCCACCGCGCTCGCCTTCAATGCCCATGGCGGCCAGGGCTGTATCTCGGTCACCGCCAATGTCGCGCCGAAGCTGCTCTCCGAGTTCCAGGAGGCCTGCCTTGCCGGCGACTATGCCCGCGCGCTGACCTACCAGGACCGGCTGATGCCGCTGCACCAGGCGCTGTTCGTCGAGCCGAATCCGACCGGCGTCAAGTACGCCCTCTCGGTGCTCGGCCGGATCAGCGACGACGTGCGACTGCCGCTGGTCAAGGTGTCGGAGCCGACAAAGGCCGTGATCCGCTCGGCAATGGTGCGTGCGGGGCTGATCAACTGAACCGCTGATGGCACAAAACACCACCAAAGCCGCACCGAAGGTCGCGGCGGCGAACCGCCGCGCCCGCTTCAACTACGAGATCGGCCAGACCTTCGAGGCGGGCATCGTGCTCTCCGGCACCGAGGTGATGTCGCTGCGGGCCGGGCAGAGCAACATCGCCGACTCCTATGCCAGCGAGAAGGACGGGGAGATGTGGCTCTACAACGCCTATATCCCCGAATACCTGCAGGCCAACCGCTTCAACCACGAGACCCGCCGGCCGCGGAAGCTCCTCCTCCACAAGCGCGAGATCGCGCGCCTGTCGCAGGCGGTCGCCCGCGACGGCATGACCGTGGTGCCGCTGCGCATCTACTTCAACGACCAGGGCCGGGCCAAGGTCGAGATCGCGCTCGCCCGTGGCAAGAAGCTCCACGACAAGCGCGAGACGTCCAAGCAGCGCGACTGGAATCGCGACAAGGGGCGCCTGCTCAGGGAGAAGGGCTAGGGCGCACCGACGCCACGGGCCCCGGGACAGGAAAACTCAGGAGGGGAGGAAACACACGTGGCGCAGAGCTTTCTTTCGACGCTGGTCGGCTCGTTCTCGCAAGGCGCGGCCGACAACCCGACGGTGGCCATGGAGGAGGCGGCGTTCCGCCACCACGGCATGGACGTCCGCTACATCAACTGCGAGGTGGCGCCGGAAGACCTCGGCGACGCCGTGCGCGGTGCCCGGGCGATGGGCTGGGCCGGCTTCAACTGCTCGATGCCGCACAAGGTCGCGGTGAGCGAGCATCTCGACGGCCTCGGCGAATCCGCCCGGATCATGGGCGCGGTGAACTGCGCGGTGCGGCACGGCGACAAGCTCATCGGCGAGAACACCGACGGCAAGGGGTTCCTCATGTCGCTGGAGGCCGAGGTCGATCCCGCTGGCAAGCGCGTCGTCATGTTCGGCGCCGGCGGCGCGGCGCGGGCGATCGCCGTCGAGCTGGCGCTGGCGGGGGCCGCGGCGATCACCGTCGTCAACCGCGGCGCCGAGCGCGGCCAGGCGCTGGTCGACCTTCTCAACAAGGAGACCGGCACAAAGGCCGAGCTCGTGGTCTGGTACGGCGACTTCAAGGTGCCGGAGGGGACCGACATCGTGGTCAACGCCACCTCGATCGGCCTCTATCCGGACCTCGAGGCGCGACTCGCGCTCGACGTGTCGACCCTCAGGCCGGGCATGGTGGTCGCCGACGTCATCGCCAATCCGCCGAAGCCGCGTCTGATCCGCGACGCCGAGGCGCAAGGCTGCACGGCGATCAGCGGTCGCGGCATGCTGGTCAACCAGGGCGTCATCGGCATCAAGTACTGGACCGGCGTCGAGGTCGACCCGGCGGTGATGCAGGCCGAGCTCGCCCGGATCTTCGACGCCTGAGGCAAAGGGGCGGGCGCCCCGCGGCGGAGACGGTCCCATGGCCCGGTACCGGCACATCGTGATCCTCACCGGCGCCGGGCTCTCGGCCGAGTCCGGCCTCAGCACCTTCCGCGACAAGGAGGGCATCTGGTCGCGCTACCGGATCGAGGACGTGGCGACGCCCGAGGCCTTCGCCCGCGACCCCGGGGCGGTGCTCGCCTTCTACAACATGCGGCGCCGGGTGCTGCTCGGCGTCGCGCCCAACGCCGCGCATGTCGCGCTCGCCCGGCTCGAAGCCGACTACCCG
>JAEVZM010000021.1 GCA_023392225.1 Pseudomonadota bacterium | reverse complement strand
AACGCCACGCTGTCGAGCATCATCGGCGTGTTCGCGACGCCGCTCCTGATGGCCTGGTTCGCCTCGACCACCGGCGACCCGCTGCCGATCCTGCCGGTCATCACCAAGATCATCCTCCTCGTGCTCCTGCCGATGGCGCTCGGCCAGATCGCCCGCATCTGGCTCAAGGAGTGGGCGTCGAGGCACGTCAAGCGGATTCGCATGGTCGACCGCATCGTCATCCTCCTGATCGTCTTCAACGCCTTCTCCGATTCGATGATCGGCGGCGTCTGGGAGGGCCACGACGTCTGGCTGATCGCCGCCATGGTGGGCGGCGCGATCCTCATCTTCGTCGTCGTCTACGTTGTGCTGAAGCTGGTCTGCCGGCTGCTCGCCTTCGACACCCCGGACACCATCGCGTGCCTGTTCTGCGGCACCGTCAAGTCGCTCGCCACCGGCGTGCCGCTGGCCCGCATCATGTTCGGCAACGACCCGCTGCTCGGCCTGATCATCGCGCCGACGATGATCTACCACGTGTTCCAGCTCTTCGTGCTCGGCATCATCGCCAACCGCTACGCGGCGCGGCCGGGGGACCAGACCTAGCCGCTCAGAAGCGGTCGGTCCGATACGGTGTCGGATCGACGAACGGAGCCTCGCCGGTCATCATCTCGGCGAGCAACCGGCCGGTCGGCGGGCCCAGCGTGAAGCCGTTGTGCTGGTGGCCGAAGGCGAACCAGAGGCCGGGATGCTTCGGCGCCCGGCCGATCATCGGCAGCATGTCGGGGAGGCACGGCCGCGCCCCCATCCACGGCGCCGCCTCGCGGGGCGCATCGATCGGAAAGAGCTCCCGCGCGTCCCGCTCCGCGGCTTCGAGCTGCACCGGGGTCGGCGGCGCGCTGGCCTTGGCGAACTCCGACCCGGTGGTGACGCGGATGCCCTTGTCCATCGGCGACATGACGTAGCCGCGCTCCTCGTCGAGCACCGGGCGACTGAGCGTGGCGTTGCCCTTCGGGGCATAGTGCCTGTGGTAGCCGCGCTTGGCCGCGAGCGGTACGCGATAGCCGAGCGGGGCGAGGATGTCGGCCGACCAGGGCCCGAGCGCCACCACCGCCTCGCGCGCCGTGATCGGCCCCTCGGCGCCATCGACGGTCCAGCCCGCGCCGTCGCGCCGGAGGCTCCGGGCGTCGCCAGCCGCGAGCGCAGCGCCATGGTCAGGCAGGACGCTCGCCAGCGCCGTCACCACGCCGCCCGGATCGGAGACCGAGCGGACGTCGTTCCACAGCGTCGCGCCGCTGAAGATCGGCGGGAGCTGCGGCTCGGCGGCGAGTGTCGCGTCACGGTCGAGGGCATCGACGTCGTGGCCGAGCCGGTGGGCGAGCTCGAGGCCGCGCCGGGCGGCGTCGAAGCCGGCGGCGCTGCGATACACCTTCATCCAGCCGCCGTCGCGATAGAGATGCTCGGCCCCCGAAAGGGACGCGAGGTGGCGATGCTCGTCGATCGACGCCGCGGTCAGCGGCGCCAGGCGCTCGGCCGAGCGCATCATCCGCGACGGCTCCGAGGCGCGAAAATAGGCGAAGAGCCAGGGCGCGAGGCCGGGCAGTGCGGCGGCGTGATAGTGGGCGCCGGGATAGCGCTGCCGCACCACCTTCATGAAGGCGCTGGCTGAGCGCGGGAAGGCCATGGGCGTCACGCCGGAGCGGCCGACCACGCCGCTGTTGCCGTAGGACGTCTCCTCGCCCGGGCCGCGGCGGTCGACCACCACCACGCTCCGGCCGCGGAGCGCGAGGTGCAGCGCGGCGGAGGTGCCGACGATGCCGGCGCCGAGAACGAGTATGTCCGCTTTCATCCGACTGTTTCCTGCCCCGGCGCGCGGCAAAGAACGGCCGGCCAACGGTCGGAGGGTTTAGCCGCCTTCGCCAGGTCCGTCACCCGGAATGTTGCCGGGATCGTTGCCCGGCCTCACGCCGCCGGCAGGCAGGACGGACCGATCGGCTCGAACGACTTGTAGGTGAGGACGAACTCCTGGTGGCCGAGGGCCTCCGACCGGGTGCGGCGGCCTTCGGCGAGGCCCACCACCAGGTCGCGGATCTCGCTGCCGACCGCGTCCAGCGTGGCGCCGCCGTCGAGGATGCGACCGGCATCGACGTCCATGTCGTCGGCCATGCGGCGGTAGGTCTCCGGATTGGCGCAGATCTTGACCACCGGCGCGATGGCCGAGCCCACCACCGAGCCGCGGCCGGTGACGAACAGGATGGCGTGGCTGCCGCAGGCGATCAGCTCGGCGATCTCGGCATTGTCGTTGATGTTGGGGAAGCCGAAGCGGACCTCGCCGTCCGGCACCACGTCGAGGAGGTACAGGCCGCCCCGCGGCGGCACGTCGCCGGGCTTGATCAGGCCGGCGATCGGCGAGGCGCCGGACTTGGCATAGGCGCCCATCGACTTCTCCTCGATGGTGGTGAGCCCGCCCTCGGCATTGCCGGCGGCGAAGGAGCCATAGCCGAGGGTGGCGTAATAGCGCGCCGCCTTGGCGACGCTCGCCTCGAGCTCGCGGCCGAGCGCGGGCGTGACGGCCCGGTCGGCCATGATGTGCTCGCAGCCGATCAGCTCGCCCGTCTCCTCGAAGATGCAGGCCGCGCCCTCGGCGACGAGCATGTCGAAGGCCCGGCCGGCAGCCGGGTTGCCGGTGATGCCGGAGGTGCCGTCCGAGCCGCCGCAGATGGTGCCGACGACCAGCTCCGACACCGCCATCGGCACGGTCGGCATGGCGTCGAGCGCGGCCCTCTGCGCGGCGACGAAGGCACGTCCCTCGTCGATCGAGGCGCGCGTCCCGCCCGTCGCCTGGATGACGATGGTGTGGACCGGCCGGCCGCTCTCGGCCACGACATGGGCGAGCCGGTACTTGTTGAAGCTCTCGCAGCCGAGCGAGACCAGCAGCACCGCGCCGACATTGGGATGGGTGCACAGCCGGTCGAGCATCCGCTCGGCATAGGCGTTGGGGTAGCAGCCGGGAAAGCCGATGACGTGGACGTCCTGCTCGCGGAACGGGATCGCGATCTCGCGGGCGACGTGGTGGGCGCACTCGACGAGATAGACGACGGCGACGGTGTTGCGGATGCCCTTCCGGCCGTCGGAGCGGAGCCAGCCGCGCATCATGCCGCCCCGCCCTGATGGGGGCGGATGTCCTCGAGGTGGTAGGTCGGCGTGTAGTCGCTTTTCACGTTGTGGACATGGACGTGGGCGCCGGCGGGAATCGCCGCGGTCGCCGAGCCGATCGGCGCGCCGTACTTGACGATCTTGTCGCCGCTGGCGATGGCGCGGCGGGCGACCTTGTGGCCAAGCGGCAGGTCGGCGGCGGGCACCGCCTCCCCGCCCTCGACCGCAACCGTCTCGCCGGCCCGGATCCGCGCCCGCACCACCAGCACGTTGTCGCGTGGATCAAGGAGGAGCAGGCGGGGATCGCTGGCCATGGCGCTCAGTTGGTCGATGCGGAGATGTGGCGCGGTACGATGAGCTTCTGCCCCGGCTTGAGCGGCTTGTCGGGATCGATGTCGTTGACGTCGGCGACCAGCCAGGCCGGCACCCCGAACTGGGCGGCGACCGAGGCGACCGTGTCGCCCGCCGCGGCGTTGACCGGCACCCCGGAATCCCAGATCTCGAGCTTCGCGCCCTTCGGCGGGGCATAGGCGATCGGCACGCTCGGCCCCGGCACGTCGGGACTGTTCACCACCTCGACGATCTTGTCGAACATCGCATTCTGGAGCTCGACCACGCCGCTGATGTCGAGGTGGACGGCGTTGTTGAAGTCCTTGACGTCGACCGCCGCGAAGTGACCCGTGAAGTCGCGCGCCGGCTTGGGGTCGCCGCCGCCCATCGTGTGCTCGGAGTTGAAGATGTTGACGAAGCGCTCGACATTGGACGGGACGCGGTTGGCGATCCGGGTCGGATCGAGCGCGACGATGAGGTCGACAGGCACCTGGGCCTTGCGCAGCACCAGCGCGAAGCGGATGGCGGAATCGCCGCCCGCCGAATAGCCCAGCGCGATGATGCGCGGCTTGACCGCCGCCTCCTTGTAGAGACGGATGGCATCCTTCGCCGGCGGCCCGAAGGCTGTGTAGTTGTTGACGGTGACCGCGTAGCCCTGCCCTTTCAGACGGTCGGCGAGCTTGTCCATCTCCTTGCCGAGGAACTTGCCGCCGATCGGCCTGAACACGTAGACCAGCGCCGGCGGGGCCGACTGGGCCGAGGCGAGGCCAAGCCCGGCCAGCATGATGAGAGCGACGAGAATCGCCCCGAGGCCCGTCCGCCATGCCGACAGGCGCCGCCGCTCCAATGACTGCACACTCTCCACGCGCACGACTCCCCGCCGATCGACGGCTCGATGCATAGCCGGGCCGGGTATCGCTGATCAATATGGCGGAGCGGCGACGCGACAGCCTGCACCCGCCGGGCCATGGCCGGGCCGGGGTCGGCGAGCGGCGCGATGACATGGATGAACATGGCGACCGCGGCGCCGGCGGGCGGATCATCAACCTCGCCACGATCGCCGGCGCCGCCATCGACATCAGTGCCGGCATGGTCATGCGCCGAGGCCGGACCGGACCGCTAGCGCCTGCCTCTTCCCCGCGCCGGCGGCAAGACCCCCTCCGCAGGCATGTCGGCCGCCACCAGGCTGACGCCCGCGGCGTCGCAGTCGGCACTGAGACGAGGCGTCGCGCGGTCGGTCACCACCACGTCCAGCGTCTCGATGTCGGTGGATTTCAGCCGCGCCTTCCACTCGGTCTTGGCCGACACGATCAGCGCCACCTTGCGCCGCGCACGGGCAAGCATGGCGGCGGCGATGGTGGCGTCCCCGGGGTAGAGGAAGTTGAGGCCCTGCACCGCACCGAACGAATCGCAGGAGACGAAGGCGACGTCCGCGTTCAGGCACTCGAGCGTCTTCAGTGCGAAGGCGCCATCGGTGGCGAGCGTCATCGCCCGCATCATGCCGCCGAGCACGCAGACCTGCAGCCGCTCGCCTTCCGACAGCGCGATGGCGACGTTGATCCCCGACGTCGCGACGAACAGCTCCATGCCCGACCGGACGAGGAGCCGGGCCAGCGCCAGGGTGGTCGAGCCGTCGTTCAGGAACACCGTGTCGCCGGGCCGGATGAACTGCAGCGCGGCCTCGGCGATGGCCGCCTTCTCCGCCGCATAGTGCTTCTCGCGCAGCGCGATCGGGGCCTCGGCGGGGTGCTGGCGGCGCGGCGCCGCACCGCCACGGCTGCGCTCGATGCTGCCCTCCTCGTCGAGATAGCTGAGGTCGCGCCGGAGCGTCGCCGGCGACGCATCGACCAGGCGGCAGAGCTCCTCGACGGAGAGCGCGCCATTGCGATTGAGCGCATCGCGGATGTTCTGCCGGCGGGCCAGCGGATTGCGTGACTTCAAGGCCGCTCCTCTGGATCAGCCGCGGTGGGAGTCGCGGGTCAGGCTACACGACGCGCGACCGCGCCGCACGCTCACTACCCCACATAAAAGCTTCACAGAACTATGCCAGTTTGGCCGTGAACAATCACTATCGATTGTTATTTTGATCGTTAGTGCTCGATCTCCGCCGGCTTCAATCGGCGGCACCGAGCGGAGGGGGGGCTCTCCGGTCCATGGGGCGCAGGAACGTTCTGATGGTCGTCGCCGACCAGTGGCGCGGCGATGGCATCCATGCCCTCGGGGCCGGCCATGTGGTGACGCCGACGCTCGATGCGCTGGCGGCCGAAGGCACCGCCTTCGTCTCCCACTACGGCCAGGC
>JAEVZM010000015.1 GCA_023392225.1 Pseudomonadota bacterium | reverse complement strand
TCGCGGTGTCCGGACCGCTCGCGGAGGACGCTTGCACGTCTCGAATGTCAAGAACCTCGTCGATCGGCTAGTACGTGAGGTGATTTTCTAGGCTGGAAGAACAGGAAGCGAGACCACACAGAATGTTCCCGGAACCGTTCGCCACTAAAGAACGGATTCGGTTAATCGACAGGAGACTCGCAGGACGGTGCGGTGAGGCGCTCGCCCTTCATCAATCGGCGTCCGCTTTGCGCAGCGATGCCGAGCTCTAGGCTTTCCGCGATATTCCGCGCCCGTTCAACGAAGTGTGCAGCCGCCGACGGTGCGCAAACCTGTTGCGCGGTCTCCTCGAAAAGCTCAAGCCAACGATCGAAGTGGCGTGCATCGACAGGCAGCGCTAGGTGCTTCTCCATGGGGCGACCTTGGTAACGCCCGCTCATCAGAGCGACCGATGACCAGAACGCGCACATTCGCTCGAGGTGGTAGCCCCAATCGCTGATCCGTTCCTCGAAGATCGGGCCGAGAAGCTGATCCGCCCGAACCTTGTGGTAAAAGGTGCTCACCAGCAGCTGGATCATTGGATCATCGATACCGGTGCGCTCGACGATCTCCATGGTAATTTGAGCACGTCGTTCGGTCGGCGTCGCTCGGCGAGCCCCGTCCGGCGCACTTGACCCATCGGAGAGCGGGTTGCCTTGCATCAGACGGTCCAGACATAGATGAAGCCGATCGCCATGGTCCCGAAGGCTAGCGCTACCGGGACCAGCGCCACCTGGACCAGGGCTGACCATCCGCTGATCCTTCCAGTGTTCGTTTCAAAGCCCCCGTTGAGAAACTCGGACAAGGACGGTCGATCCGACGATGGTCCATGCCGTGCGGCGGTCCTCATCATGAAATAGGGAACACCAAAAAACACCAAGCCGTAGACGGTACTCACCCCTATTGAGAGTGCCGCTGACGCATCGCTGGCAAACGACACCCAGAAGGCGGCCAAAATCCCAACGTAACCGGCAATGGCGATGCCTGGCACAGCAAGCGGCAGCAGAGTCGCTACCGGCAGATTGTGATAGCGACCGGGTGGCCGATCAGGCCCACCGGCGTGAACCGCCGCCGGGGTCCGTTTGGCAATCTCGACGGACGTCCTCATAGCTTGTGACCTTCTTCATAAACCATACTGTTGCATAGTGATTTATAGCGTGCCGAGACAATCGCTCATCTAGTCATTTCGCCGCATGCCGCGTCCACGCCATGCGCTCGCGGAAGACCACTTGGTGCAAAAGCATCCTCGCCACTATATGTTTAGTCCGCGCCGGCGGCGAGTTGCGGGAGAAGGCCGCCCGCTCCATCGAAAGCACCGAGAGCAGCGCAGGGTGGGAGATGACAGTGCGCCTGACCGTTTACACCGACTACGCCCTACGGCTTCTCATGTACCTGGCACTCAAGGAGGACGGGCTGGCAACGATCAGCGAGGTCGCCCAAAGCTATGGCATCTCAAAGAGCCATCTCATGAAAGTCGCCTACCAACTCGGCACTGCGGGTTATGTTGAGACGGTTCGTGGCCGCGGAGGAGGACTGCGTCTGGCGCGGTCGCCGGCCTCGATTGGCCTTGGCGATGTCGTGAGGTACACGGAACCAGATCTTTCGTTGGTTCCTTGTTTCAAGCCCGTCGACGCGCCTTGCGTCATTCGCCGTTGTTGTTTGCTTCAGAGAGCCTTGGAGAAGGCACGCCTTGCCTTTCTCGAGGTGCTTGATGGCTACACATTGAAGGACTTGGTGAGACCGCGAACGCAGCTGAGGGATATCCTCGCGATCACGGCTGCGAACAGCGGGGCCGCTCCTGGAGCATCAAGAGCAGTTAGGTAGCCCGGAACAGGAAGATTGGCCTAGCGCTCTGTAAAACAGGCGAAGCCGCGAGAATCGGCGGTGCGGGCTCGTCCCAGCGAATTCGTGATTAACGCCTCGGATGGCACTCACGAATTGGCGCACTTTAGGGCTACCCGCCGGGTGGCCCCTCTTTCGTTGCCCCACCCACCCGAGAGGGGTGACGAGAACGGGCGGACCCGGGGCACCGCGGCAAGTTGGCGCGCTATGAGGGCATTGCCCTGGAGAGTGGCATAAGGTCCCATTATCGCACTGATCCCGATGGTCCTGTAGCGGCGTGGCCGCCGGAACGTCCGGGGACGAGAGAGTATCGTGACGACAATCGACGAGAAGATCGGCCCCATTCTGGCTGAAGTGCTGCGGCGCAATGCCGGCGAGACCGAGTTCCACCAGGCCGCCACCGAGGTGCTCGAGAGCCTCGGTCGGGTGGTGGCCAAGCGACCGCACTATGCGACCAACGCCCTCATCGAGCGCATCTGCGAGCCCGAGCGCCAGATCATCTTTCGGGTACCGTGGACGGACGACCACGGCGAAACCCGGATTGCGCGGGGCTTCCGGGTGCAGTTCAACTCGGCGCTTGGCCCCTACAAGGGCGGCATCCGCTTTCACCCCTCGGTCAATCTCTGGATCATCAAGTTCCTTGGCTTCGAGCAGACCTTCAAGAACGCCCTCACCGGACTTCCCATCGGCGGCGGCAAAGGCGGCTCCGACTTCAATCCGCGCGGCCGGTCGGAAGGAGAGGTCATGCGCTTCTGCCAGTCGTTCATGACCGAACTGTCCCGGCACATCGGTGAGTATACCGA
>JAEVZM010000658.1 GCA_023392225.1 Pseudomonadota bacterium | reverse complement strand
GGGCGGCCGTCTCGCCGATTCGCAAACTCAGGCGTAGACGATGTCGACGTCCGGATCGAACTGGTCGGCGACGCCCTTCACCAGCACCGTGTGCTTGCCGTGGTCGTGGACCACCAGCTTCACGTCGTCGCCCTTGGTCTTGACGGTCACGTCGTCCTCGGTGATGCCACCGGCGAAGCCGATGACGGCGAAGCCGATGTGGAAGTCGGTGACGACGTCATCGCCGAACTTGCCGAAGAACACGAAGGTGTCGAACCCGTTGTCGTAGACGACGGCGTCACTCTGGTTGCCCGACAGCGTGTCGTTGCCCTTGCCGCCGACGATCGTGTCGGAACCGCCGCCGCCGGCGATCAGGTCGTTGCCCTTGCCACCCTCGAGGACGTCGATGTTGTCGCCACCGTAGAGCGAATCGTTGCCCTTGCCACCGTAGAGGTAGTCGGCGCCCTTGTGGCCGGTGATGACGTCATCCCCGCTGCCGCCATACATATGATCGCCGGCAGCCTCCTCCGCCGCGCCCGCATCGAGCACGTCGTCGCCGCTGCCGCCGCGCAGGACATCCTCGTCGAACCCGCCGTCGAGATAGTCGCTGCCCTTGCCGCCTTTCAGCAGGTCGGCGCCGAGGCCGCCTTCGATCGTGTCGCCGCCATCGCCGCCGTAGAGCGAATCCATGCCGTCATCGCCGAAGAGGGTGTCGCGACCGCCCTGGCCGCGGATGGTGTCGCTGTCGTTGCCACCATAGGCGGTATCGTTGCCCACGCGGCCGAAGATCATGTCGCTGCCGATGCCGCCATAGAGCGTGTCGGCACCCTTGCCTCCGTCGACCATGTCGTCGCCCTGGTCGCCGCGCAGGAGATCGTCACCGCCGTCGCCATAGAGCTTGTCGCTGCCGTCGAGGCCGTTGAAGGTGTCGTTGCCGCCCTTGCCCTTGGCGATGTCGGCGTCGGAGCCAAGGATGAAGACGTCGTCGAACTTGGCGCCGATGAACTTGTAGGACAGCGGGCTGATCAGCAGCTCCGGGAACGTCAGGCCGCCCGCGGCGCTGGTGTTGGCGAGCTCCAGCGGCGAGTTCATGCCGGTGAAGGTCCAGTAGGTGTCGGGCAGGTTGTTGTTGACGCCGACGGAGCTGGTCACGGTACCCGTGTAGCGCCCGTCCTCGGTGAGGCCGAAGCCGGTGCCGGTGAGAGTCTGGGTATAGGTCGTCGACGGATCCATGCCACCGGCAAAGGTGAGAACCGCTGTCGTCGAATTGATGATGGTATAGCTCGCGCCCTGGGCGGCGAGCCCGCTGACGAAGTCGGGGCCGTTGAACGCCCCCGTCACCTTGATCTTGACGGCCATGCTTGTCTCTCCCCCTGTTCGATCGCCCTGCAACCGGGACGATAGGGGAGCGAGACCGGCGACGAAACCCTATTTCTTCTTCTTGTTGGCCTCGAGCCAGTCGTCGGCGAGTGCCATCGCGGTGCGCCGCTCGTTCTCTGTGGCAATCGACAGCGCCCGCTCCTGCATGTCGAACACCCAGGCGTCGGACGACTTGGCGCGCTCCCGCGCGATCGTCAGGTACATGAGGCCGAGCACGGACTGGCGGGGAACGCCGTCGCCCTCGAAGAGGAGATGGCCGAGCAGCGCCTGGCCGCCGACATTGCCCTTGTCGGCGGCGAGCTTCGCCCAACGAGCCGCCTGCAGCGGATCGCGCTCGCCCCCCTCGCCGTTGTAGTACATCCGGGCGAGGCTGACCTGGGCTTCGGGATCACCGAAATAGGAAGCCGCATAGGCATAGATCTGGCGCGCCCGCGCCGGATCCTGCTTCACGTCGGTGTTGGGGATACCATCCTTGTAGTAGCCGCCCAGCGCCACGAAGGCGTTGGAGACGAATCGCGAGTTCGGTTGGCTCGGGCCATCTTCGGCATGGGCGTCGGCCATCTCGCTGAACAGCTCGAACGCCTTGTAGTCGTCGCGCGCGATCCCGTCGCCCTCGGCGTACATGCGCCCGAGCTTCCACTGCGCGATCGGGTTACCCTTGTCCGCCGCGAAGCCGAGCGCCTCGGCGGCGGTTTCCTTGTCACCGCTCTTGTACGAGTTGAGGCCATACTTCAGCGCGTCGACGGGAGCGGTATCCGCGCCCAGAGACTTCGCGTCGAACGCCGAGACCTCGCCCGCGAGGCCAAAGACCAGTGCGGTTGCCAGGAGCCCACGGAGCACGTCACCAGTCCGCATAACCAACCACTTCCACTGCCCCGTCGGGGCGCACGATGGCGTCGCTCGACGCCGGTTCCACGCTCGTCCATAATCGCGAATTGCGCCGCTTCTGCAGCCGACCCGGCTGGATGACGGTTCTTTCGACGAGGCGCCGCCCGCGTAGCCGGGGATCGACGCCGGACGTCCAACGCCGACCCGTTGCAGCCGCTCCACCGCCTGCTGGCTGAGGATCCGATGCCTGTCGACGACGCACGCTTCCATGGCTATCCTTCGCCGACGCCTTCCGCGTAAGGCCCCGCACACCGACACAAAACTCCGCCATCCCCGGAAGCGGGGCGCCACAGCCATCTTGCGTCAGGTGCATTGCCCCCCTCGGCAGGCGACCTGAGTTGTCGTCACCCTACCCGTCACTTTATGGCTGAACGGCGGCATCCCGTTTCGTTCTGAATGCGCCGCGTTAACTTCTCATCACACTGTGTCTGAGTCGCAACACCGGCTCGGCGGCCGATGATGGAGGAGCTCTTCTGGCCGCCGGCTCCAGGACACCGGCTGCTTCGGTCCGTGCCGCATATTGGCCAAGCTCGTCGGCGAGCCTGGCGAATACTGGATAAGAAGATGGGAAGGAGGGTCAGGGTAGTGACGCGTTCAAGCTTTGGAACGGGCGTGCTTCGCTTGCTCGGGCTGCTGGTCGGTGCCCTTGTCCTGGCGCTCCCGGCGAGCGCCGAGGTCGACCGAAAAGCGACCGAGCGCGCCTTCCAGGCCTGGCTCACCGACACCATCTGGCCCGAAGCCCAGGCCGCCGGCGTCTCGAGGCAGACATTCAACGCCGCCTTCAAGGGTGTCACCCTCAACTGGGATCTGCCCGAGCTGGCGCCGCCCGGCGCGCCGCCACCCCCGCACACCAAGGAGGTCCAGGCCGAGTTCCGCAGTCCCGGCGCCTATTTCGACCAGAAGAATCTCGATGCGCAGGTCGCGACCGGCCGCCAGCTCATGGCGAAGTACAGCCGACAGCTCGACGCCATCGAGACGCGCTACGGCGTTCCCCGAGGCATCCTGCTGGCGATCTGGGCGCGCGAGTCGAGCTTCGGCCGCGCCGCGATTCCCTATCCCGCCATCCGGACGCTGGCGACGCAGGCTTTCATGAGCCGGCGAAAGGAGTTCTTCCAGCCCGAGCTGATCGCCGCGCTGCAGATTCTCCAGTCGGGCGAGGCTTCGCTCGCGCAGATGAAGAGCTCCTGGGCCGGCGCCCTCGGGCAGCCGCAGTTCCTGCCGTCCTACTACCTCAAATACGCCGTCGATGGTGACGGTGACGGCCGGCGCGACATCTGGGGATCGCCACCCGATGTCCTCGCCTCGATCGCCAACTTCCTGCGCAACGAAGGCTGGGACCCCGAGCGGGGCTGGGGCATCGAGGCAAGCGTCCCCGATACCGTCGCCTGCCATCTCGAAGGACCCGAGCAGGGCCGCGGCATGGCCGACTGGCAGGCCGCCGGCGTCCGCCAGGCCGATGGCCGCGACCTGCCGCGCTACCAGCAGAACCGGGAGGCCTTCCTGCTGATGCCTGCCGGCCGCCAGGGTCCGGCCTTCATCGTCAGCGGCAATTTCTACGTCATCAAGCAGTACAACTATTCCGATCTCTACGCGCTCTATGTCGGCCACCTCGCCGACCGCTTCGCCAACAACCGCTCGTTTTCCGCCGGATGGGACAAGATCGGCGGCTTCTCTCGCGCCGATGTCGCGCGCATGCAGCGCCAGTTCGAGACCGCCGGGCACGACGTCGGTGGCGCCGACGGGCTGGTCGGCTTCAAGACGCGCGTCGCCGTCGGCCAGTGGCAGGAGAAGAACGGCGCCCGCGTGACCTGCATGCCCGACGCGGCCATGGTGAAATCGATCCACTGAGCCTTCCCGGCCGGGAGGCGATTCTCCACGGGCCGAGGCGGCGGCAGCTTCGTTCCCGCCAGAGTTGCGTGGCCTGCCGACCTGGGCGAATGTCCGGCATGATTCGTAGGTGGTCGCCCGTCATCGCTGTTCTCGTGGTCTTCACGACGGTGCTGTTCGCCAGCCTGTTCGGGATCCTGACGCGACCGCTCGGATTCCTCGCCACCTTCTGGCCCGCCAACGCCCTGCTTCTCGGCCTCTTCGTGCGTCGTCCGCGGCTTGCGACGCCGCTCGGCTGGCTTGCTGCGCTGGCCGGGTACCTCGCCGCCGACCTCATGACGGGCGGCAATCTCCTGCTCACCGCGTGGCTCACCGCCGCCAATCTCGCGGGCGTCGCCACCGGCTTCGCCCTGTTCCGCCGCCTGCCCGAGGATGACAGGCGGCTCCGCCGGCCGAGCTCGGTCCTCTACCTCCTCGGCATCCTGATGATCGCTGCGGCTGCGGCGGCCGCGGTCGGCTTTGGCGCGGCTCCGGTCTTCTTCGGAAGCGACCCGGTGTCGGGCGTCGCCTTCTGGTTCACGGCCGAGCTGGTGAATGGCATCATCATCCTGCCCGTCATTCTCACTGCGCCACCGCTCGCGACGCTCTCGGCGCGGTACCGCCGTCCGGGCGACCTGTCCGTGCTCGCCCGCGACGCCGCCCCGATCGTCGCGGTCATCGTGCTGACGCTCGTCGGCCTGCTCGCCCGTGGCCCGGGAGCCATCGTCTTCCCCTCGCCGGCCCTCCTGTGGGTGGCCCTCACGCTGGGCATATTCACCACCGCGGTCGTGACGATGCTGGTCAGCATGTGGCACCTGATCGGCTTCACCCTCGGCTATTACGCGCCTTACGTCGCCAAGATCGACACCCTGACGATGTCGGACCGTCTCGGCATCACGCTGCTCGCCCTCGGCCCTCTCACGGTCGCCAGCATGAATGCGGCACGGGGCGAGCTCATCCGCCGCCTCGAGGGCCTCGCGACCATCGACGCCCTGACAGGCGCGCTATCCCGCGGCGCCTTCCTCGAGCAGGCCAGCGACCTCGTCGGCGACCGCCAGCCCACGGGACGGCCCGTCTCCGTCCTCATGCTCGACCTCGACCACTTCAAGCGCATCAACGACACCTACGGCCACGCGGCCGGCGACCGTGCGCTTCATGCGTTCGCGGCGGCAGTCCGCGCCTCGCTTCGCGAGACCGACATTCTCGGCCGACTGGGCGGCGAGGAGTTTGCCGCCGTCCTGCCCGATGCCGACGAGCGCCAAGCCTCCGTGCTCGCCGAAAGGCTGCGCCGGAACATCGAGGCCATCCGGCTTCCGCTGGAGGGTGGCCCGCTCCAGTTCACCGTGAGCATCGGCGTCGCCACCCACCCGCCGGCGGCGAGCCTGCCCCTCGCCCGGCTCCTGGTGGCCGCCGATGAAGCGCTCTACCGGGCCAAGGCCGGTGGGCGGAATCGGATCGCCGTCAACGTCCCGCCCCTGCCCCCCGAGGCTCCCGGCTGACGTCGAGGCCCGCGACAGGGCCGATCCGCCTCGGCGGTAAGACGCGCCGGCGCCGCAGATCACGACGCAACGCCCTCCCGAAAGCAGAAAGGGCGGCCGAAGCCGCCCTTTCGAGTATCTCTGAAGCGCCGCTGCAGCGTCAGGCGGCGGCCGTCGCCTCAGCCTCGGCGAGGCGCGCGTGGTCCGGAGCGCCCTTGGCGTCGACGTCGCGATCGACGAACTCGATCACGGCGATCGGCGCGCTGTCACCGTAGCGGAAGCCGGCCTTCAGGACCCGGGTGTAGCCGCCCTGGCGGTCCTTGTAGCGCGGACCGATGGTCTCGAAGAGCTTCTTGACCACGGGCACCGAGCGGAGCTCGGCCACCGCCTGGCGGCGGGCGTGAAGGTCGCCGCGCTTGGCGAGCGTCACCAGCTTCTCGACGATCGGACGCAGGTCCTTCGCCTTGGGCAGCGTGGTGACCACCTGCTCGTGCACGATGAGCGAGCCCGCGAGGTTGGCGAACATCGCCTTGCGGTGGCTCGACGACCGGTTCAGCTTCCGGCCAGAATTACGGTGGCGCATGGCCCTCTCCAATACTCACGCCGGCGCGGGGGCCTGGGCGTCCGTTCCCAAAGGTCAATAGTGGTCTTCGTAGCGCTTGGCCAGCTCGTCGATGTTCTCCGGCGGCCAGTTGGAGACTTCCATGCCGAGATGCAGGCCCATCTGGGCCAGCACCTCTTTGATCTCGTTGAGCGACTTCCGCCCGAAGTTCGGCGTGCGGAGCATCTCCGCCTCGGTCTTCTGGATCAGGTCGCCGATATAGACGATGTTGTCGTTCTTCAGGCAGTTGGCCGAGCGGACCGAGAGCTCCAGCTCGTCGACCTTCTTGAGCAGCGCCGGGTTGAAGGCGAGCTCCGGGATCGAGACCTCGGTGGTTTCCTTCTGCGGCTCCTCGAAGTTGACGAAGATCGAGAGCTGGTCCTGGAGGATGCGCGCGGCATAGGCCACCGCATCGTCGGCCCGGACCGAGCCGTCGGTCTCGACGGTCAGCGTCAGCTTGTCGTAGTCGAGGACCTGGCCCTCACGGGTGTTCTCGACCCGGTAGGACACCTTCTTGACTGGGGAATAGAGACTGTCGACCGGGATCAGACCGATCGGCGCGTCCTCGGGCCGGTTGCGGTCGGCCGGCACGTAGCCCTTGCCGGTGTCGACCGTGAACTCCATGCGGATCTCGGTGCCCTCGTCGAGCGTGCAGAGCACGTGGTCGGGGTTGAGGATCTCGATGTCGGAGACGGTCTGGATGTCGCCGGCCGTGACGACGCCGGGCCCCTGCTTGCGCACGACCATGCGCTTCGGCCCATCGCCCTGCATCTTGATGGCGATTTCCTTGATGTTGAGGATGATGTCGGTGACATCTTCCCGAACACCGCCGATCGAGGAGAACTCGGGCAGCACGCCGTCGATCTGGACCGCCTTGACGGCAGCGCCCTGGAGCGAGGAAAGCAGCACGCGACGCAGCGCATTGCCGAGCGTCAGCCCGAAGCCACGCTCAAGCGGCTCGGCGACGATCGTGGCGAAACGCTTGGAGGCCTGACCGGAACCGGAGCCGGTCGAGATCTCGAGCTTGTTCGGTTTGATCAGCTCTTGCCAGTTCTTTTGGATCACGAGCTTCGTCCTTTCAGTCGTTTGCCGCCCCGTGATAGGGACGGCGCAAGGCAGCCCGAGGCTGCTGCGAAG
>JAEVZM010000554.1 GCA_023392225.1 Pseudomonadota bacterium | reverse complement strand
GGCCGACCCGCACCGGCGGCAGCGGCTCAAGCGTCGGGCGCGCCTCGATCCTGTCGCCCTCCAGCGCCCATGGCCGGTAGACGAGGTCGGGCAGCACGGCGACGCCGGCGCCGGTGGCCACGAGGCTCCGGACGGCCTCGACCGAGCGGGTACGGAAGGCGATCTCGGGCCGGAGGCCGTGGCTCCGCCAGAACGCGTCGGCCGATTCCTGGATCTCGTCGACCGCGAGCACGATCTGCCGCTCGCCGGCGACGTCGACGAGGCTCACCGCATCGCGGGCGGCGAGTGGATGGCCGAGCGGCAGCCACAGGCGCTGCGAGGACTGCTCGATGATCCGCGCCTCGAGCGCCGCCGACTCGCGGAGCGCCGACATGACCATCACCGCGACGTCGATCTCGCCGTTGATGAGGAGGTGCTCGAGATATTCGGCGATGTCCTCGGACGCCGCCACCGTGACCCCGGGATAGGCGCGGCGGAAGCGGGCGAGGAGGTCGGCGAGGATGTAGCCGGCGACCAGCGAGGAGGCGCCGAGATGGAGGACGCCGGTGAGGGCGTCCTTGCCGGCACTGGTGCGGCGAGCATCGGCGACGGCTTCGAGGATGCGGCCGGCATCGCGGAGGAAGAGCTGGCCGCGATGGGTGAGGGCGACGCCACGGCCCGAGCGCTCGAGCAGCGCCGCGCCGAGATCGTCCTCGAGCGCCTTGACCGCCTCGGTCACTGCGGACTGCGAGATCGACAGCTGCCGTGCCGCGCCCGAGATCGAGCCGGCATCGGCGACGGCGACGAAGTAGCGGACGTGGCGGAGGGAGAAGCTCATGGCGGGGCCGGCCGGCGTGCGGGAGGACGCGTCGTTGCCGCACAGCCTAGAGCGCGCCGCCGGTCCGCTCCAGCGATTCCGGGGGAGGCGGCGATCAGTTCCCGGGCGGCGCGGGCGGGCGGGGCTTGCCGTCGATGAAGGCGGCGACGTCCCACGCCTCCTGCTCGCTGAGCACGGGGTCGTCGATGGTGATCCCGTCCGGCATGTTGGCGCGGATGAAGGCCGCGGCGATGCGGATGTCGGCCATGCCGGCGGCGGCGTTGTAGGAGCCGTCGCCCCAGAGCGGCGGCACGCCCGCGGTGTCCTGGCCATTGTCGCCGTGGCAGCGGGCGCAGTTGGCGGCGAAGACCGTCGCGCCGCGCTCGGCGCTCGGCGGCTCGGCCGGCGGCTTCAGCGGCATGAGGCCCATGCCCGGCACGCGGACGCCCTCGGGGGTACCCTCGCTGAGGTAGCGCAGATAGGCGATGAAGGCCTGCATCTCGCGGCCGTCCTCCGGCAGGGGCTTGCCGTTCATGCTCCGGGTCATGCAGCCGTTGATCCGCGCGGGGAGGGTGACGACCTTGTCGTCCACCATCAGCGGGTAGGTGGCATAGGTCGAGACCAGCGGCGCGGCGAAGGCCCTGAGGCCGGCATTGATGTGGCAGTTGGTGCAGAGGAGGGCGTTGCCGGCGTAGTGCTGCGCGGGGTCCTTGGCCTCCGGGCCGATCAGCGCGGCGGTGTCGACGACGAGGTCGCGGCCGTAGCGGATGAGGTCGTTCTCCGGGCCGGCCGGCAGCGTCGTGGGATTGGCGACGTCGTACCAGTCGGGGGCCCGGCCCCAGAGCAGGTAGCCGGCGCCGAAGCCGACCGCCAGCGCGATCACGAGCCCAACCAGAGCGACGATCTTCCCCAAGGAAACCCGCATCGAAACCAGCCCCCACCCTGCTCCTCGCTCGATACCACAGGAAGCCCACGGAGGCGACGCCGGCCGGCCGCCCGAATCGCCGGGCGAGGGTGACTAGGGGGGCTCGAGGCACAGCCATGCGAGGCCGGGGTGGTGGCCGGGCAGGACGGCCCGCACCAGCTCCGCCGCGACGCCGAGGCCGGCATCGGCATTGGCGAACATGGCGAGGACCGGGCCGGGCGGGGCGGCGGCGATCACGAACGCGCTCGCGCCGGAGTTCGATCCCCAGTGGAAGAAGGTCCCGGCCTTGCCCTCGAGGCCCCAGCCGAGCCCCCACGCGACGTCGCGCTCCAGCGCGGGCGCCGCAGCCTGGAGCGCCTCGATCCGGCCTTCCGGGACGTGGACATGCGGCCGTATCCAGGCGGCGGCCGTGGCCGGCCGGAGGCCCTCGCCGGCGCGCGCGGCCAGCGCGAAGCGGACATAGTCGGCGGGCGTGGTGTGGAGGGAGTAGGCGGCATTGGCCTCGGCCGGGCGGAACTTGTCGGTCGGGCGGCCCGCCGCGTCGTGCGCGGCGGCGAAATTCTCCTCGAACGCCGGGCGCCAGGTGAAGCCGGAGCGCTCCATCCCGAGGGGCTCGAAGACGCGGCGCCGGGCCAGCGCATCACGGGGCGCGCCCTCGAGCGTCTCCAGGACGGATTGCAGGTAGACGAAGCCTTCGCCGGAATAGCTGAAGCGCGTGCCGGGCTCGAACCAGGCCCGCGCCGGCAGGTCATCGCTGCGCCAGTTGGGCAGCCCGCTCGTATGGCTGAGGACGTGGCGGGCGGTGATCCGCGCCGAGGCGGGGTCTTCCGGCATAGGCGGGGGGTGGAATGTCGACAGCGGCCGGTCGAGGTCGAGCACCCCGGCGTCGGCGAGAAGCAAGGTGGCATAGGCGACGACGGGCTTGCTGAGCGAGGCCGCCTCGAACACGGTCCCGGCGTCGACGGGCGTGCCGGACGCGGCGTCGCGGAGGCCGACCGCGACCTGCGATTCGATCGTGTCGTGGCGGCCGATCGCCAGCGAGACCGCGGGGACGCGGCCCGCGGCGACGCGCGATCGCGCCAGCCCGGTCGCTTCCGGTCCCGGCCCGGCATCGAGGGAGTTCCTGGTCATTCCATCACCCTGCCGCACACCCATTGGCGGCATTGCCCGTTGCACTTCGCGGCATTCGGGACTATATCTGCGCCATCTTCTCAAAACGATCGGTTCGTTTATGGGAGTGGGGCCTGCGAAGCCCCGCTCGGAAAGCCATATCGCGAAGCCGACCGTCACTGTGCAGGAAAACGGCTTGCCCGAGATCGAGAACGAGCCACGCATCGTCACCGAGCGCGGCCTCGAAGCGCGCATCGCCAGGATCGTCGAACCCGTCATCGAGGGGCTCGGCTACCGGCTCGTGCGCGTCAAGCTGTCGGCGATGAACGGCACGACGCTGCAGATCATGGCCGAGCGGCCGGATGGCTCGATGACCGTGGACGACTGCGAGGTCCTGTCGCGCGACGTGTCGCCGGCGCTCGACGTCGAGGACCCGATCGACCGGGCCTACAATCTCGAGATGTCCTCGCCGGGGATCGACCGGCCGCTGGTGCGGCGCTCAGACTTCGAGCAGTGGGGCGGACACCTTGCCCGGATCGAGCTGGAGCAGATGCTGAACGGGCGGAAGCGCTTCCGCGGCAAGCTTGCCGGCGTCGAGGGCGACGAGGTGCGCATCGCGCTCGATTCGGCCAAGGACGGCGAACCGCATGCGCTGGTGCCGCTGTCGGCGATCGCCGAGGCCAAGCTCGTGCTGACCGACGACCTGATCGAGGAATCGCTCCGGCGCAACAAGCCGCCGGCCGATGCCGATGAAACCGAAGACGCCGGCGGCGACGCCGCACCGGCCCACTGAACGACTGGAGACAAAGCGTATGGCCGTCAGTGCAAACCGACTGGAGCTCCTGCAGATCGCCGATGCGGTCGCCCGCGAGAAGGCGATCGACCGGATGATCGTGGTCACCGCCATGGAGGATGCGATCCAGAAGGCGGCCCGCTCGCGCTACGGGCAGGAGACCGACGTGCGCGCCGAGATCAACCCGCGCACCGGCGAGATCAAGCTGCAGCGCCTGCTGAAGGTGGTCGACGAGATCGAGAACCCGGCGACCGACATCCTGGTGGTGGACGCCCGCCGCCGGAACCCGGCCGCCCAGGTCGGCGACTTCATTGCCGAGCCGCTGCCGCCGATGGACTTCGGCCGCATCGCCGCCCAGTCGGCCAAGCAGGTCATCGTCCATACGGTCCGCGAGGCCGAGCGCGACCGCCAGTATGACGAGTTCAAGGACCGCATCGGCGAGATCGTCAACGGCCAGGACAAGCGCGTCGAGTACGGCAACGTCATCGTCGACCTCGGGCGCGGCGAGGGCATCGTGCGCCGCGACGAGCTGATCCCGCGCGAATCCTTCCGCTACGGCGACCGCATCCGCGCCTATATCTACGACGTCCGGCGCGAGCAGCGCGGGCCGCAGATCTTCCTCTCCCGCACCCATCCGCAGTTCATGACCCGGCTGTTCGCTCAGGAGGTGCCGGAGATCTATGACGGCATCATCGAGGTGAAGTCGGTCGCCCGCGATCCCGGCAGCCGCGCCAAGATCGCCGTGATCTCGCGCGATTCCTCGATCGACCCGGTCGGCGCCTGC
>JAEVZM010000446.1 GCA_023392225.1 Pseudomonadota bacterium | reverse complement strand
CACGCCCGGCGCCGACCCCTATCGCCGCAAGACCATCGTCTTCGACAGCGAGTTCGACCGTCTCGCCGGCGGCTACACCGTCAACGTGCGCCAGATGGCCACCGATCCGACCCCCTTCCAGGTCGAGCACGACCCGGGCAACCCGGCCGCCGACGGCGACGGCAACGTCAAGCTCCCCAACGTCAACATGATGCTGGAGCTGGCGGACATGCGCGAGGCGAGCCGCTCCTACGAGGCGAACCTGCAGATGCTCAAGCAGGTGCGGACGCTCGCCACCATGACCATCGACCTCCTGAGGAACAGCTGATGATCTCCTCCATCTCCTCTCTCTCGAGCGTGCGTGAGACCACGTTCACCGCGCCGGCCGCCCCGGCTGCCAAGGTCGCGGGCAGCGACTTCGGCGCGGTCCTCTCCGAGGTCGCCGGCCAGGCCATGGAGACCGTCAAGGCCGGCGAGGCCGCGGCGATCCAGGGCATCGGCGGCTCGATGGGCCTCCAGGATGTCGTGAGCGCCATCATGGCGGCCGAGCAGACGCTCCAGACCGCCATCGCCATCCGCGACAAGGTGGTCTCGGCGTACCAGGAAATCAGCCGGATGGCGATCTGAGGGGATAACGAACAATGCGAGCTCTTGCCATCGCGGCGACCGGCATGGCTGCCCAGCAGCTGAACGTCGAGGTCATCGCCAACAACATCGCCAATATCAACACCACCGCCTTCAAGCGGGCGCGGGGCGAATTCTCCGACCTCCTCTACCAGGCGGAGCGCTCGGTCGGTGTGCCCAATGCCGGCGGCGAGAATCCGGTCCCGGAAGGTGCCCGCATCGGCCTCGGCGTGCGCACGGTCGGGGTGCGAAACGTCCACCTCCAGGGTCCCCTCGCCCAGACCGGCAACCCGCTCGACCTCGCGATCAACGGGCGCGGCTGGTTCCAGGTCACCGGCCCCGGGGGCGAGGCGCTCTTCACCCGGGCGGGGTCGTTCAACAAGAGCCCAACGGGCGAGCTCGTCACCGGCGACGGCTACGTGGTCGAGCCGTCGATGACGTTTCCCGACGACACGCTAGAGATCGTCGTCAACGAGAGCGGCGAGATCTACGCCAAGACCGCGGCCGACGTTCAGCCGCAGCTGCTCGGCCAGCTGGCCATGGTCGACTTCGCCAATGACAGCGGCCTCGAGCCGCTCGGCAACAACCTCTATCGCGAGACGATGGCCTCCGGCCAGCCGATCCAGGGCGTCGCCGGCGACCCCGGCTTCGGCAAGGTCCACCAGGGCTATCTCGAGGGGTCGAACGTCGACCCGATCAAGGAAATCACCGAGCTGATCTCGGCGCAGCGCGCCTACGAGATGAACTCGAAGGTCATCCAGGCGGTCGACGACATGGCCGCAACCGTCACGAAGGGTTAAGCCGATGAAGAAGTCCCTGCCCGGCGCGGCGATCTTCGCCGCGGTGATGGCGCTCGCCACTACGGTGGCCCGCGCCGACACGCTGCCCGTCCCCGCCGTCACCATCTATCCCGGCGACGTCGTCGGCGAGGAGATGCTCGCCGACCGCCAGTATCCCGACGGAACCGCCGGCCGCTTTCCGGTGGTTGCGGCGCGGGTCGAGGTGGTTGGCAAGGTCGCCCGCCGCACCCTGCTCGCCGGCCGTGCCATCCCCAGCAACGCCGTGGCGGAGCCCGACCTCGTCACCCGCGGCAACGCCGTCCGCGCCGTCTTCGGCGATGGCGGGCTGTCGATCGAGACCGTCGTGATGCCGCTCCAGAACGGCGCGCTCGGCGCGCTCGTCCAGGCCCGCAACACCGACACCGGCCGCGAGGTCGTCGGCACCGTTCAGGCCGACGGCAGCCTCCGGATCGGCACGCCATGACCCGCCGCCTGACCCTCGCGCTCGCCGCGGTCCTAGCGCTTGCCGCGGTCGATGCATCGGCCGCGAGCCGCATCAAGGACATCACCACCGTTCAGGGGGTGCGCGACAACCAGCTCCTCGGCTACGGACTGGTCATCGGCCTCCAGGGGACCGGCGACAGCACCCGGAACGCGCCGTTCACCGAGCAGTCGATCAAGGCGATGCTCGACCGGATGGGGATCAACATCCAGGACGGCTCGCTCCGCGTGAAGAACGTCGCTGCCGTTGCGGTGACTGCCAACCTCCCGGCCTTCTCGAGCCCCGGCTCGCGGATCGACGTCAGCGTCGCCTCGATCGGCGATGCGACCTCGCTCAAGGGCGGAACGCTCCTGATGACGCCGCTCGCCGGTCCCGACGGCAACGTCTATGCGGTGGCCCAGGGCGGCGTCACGGCCTCGGGCTTCAGCGCCGCAGGCGACGCCGAGTCCCTGACACAAGGCGTCCCCACCGACGCCCGCATCCCGAACGGCGCCATCGTCGAGCGCGAAGTGCCAGGCGCCATGGAGGACTTCGGCGGCATCGCCCTCGAGCTCATCAACCCGGACTTCAAGACGGCGACGCTCGTCGCGGACTCGATCAACGCCTTCACGCTCCGCCAGTTCGGCCGGGCGCTGGCGCATGAGCGCGACATGCGCTCGGTCCTCGTCGACCGCCCCGCCAACATCAACGTCACGCGGTTCGTCGCCGCGCTCGGCGACCTCCCCGTCGAGCCCGACCAGCCGGCCCGCGTCGTCATCGACCAGCGCACCGGCACCGTCGTGATCGGCGAGGACGTCCGCGTCTCCACCGTCGCCCTGACCCACGGCAATCTCACGGTCCGCATCAGCGAAGTGCCGGAAGTCTCGCAGCCGGCCCCGTTCTCCGACGGCCAGACGCTGGTTGTGCCACGCACCATCGTCGATGCCAATGAGCAGAGCGGCCACATCGGCATCGTCGAGGGCACCGACCTTCACACCCTCGTCAATGGCCTCAACCTCATGGGCCTCAAGCCGAGCGGCATCATCGCCATCCTCCAGACCATCAAGAGCTCCGGCGCCCTTCAGGCCGAGCTCGTCGTCCAGTGACCGGGAGCCGCGACATGAAGCACGCCCTACTTCTCGCGCTCGCGATCTCTGGCGCCTCCGCCGTCGGGGCCCTTGCCGAGGAAGGCGGCGGCCAGGTCCGCACCGTCGGCCCGGCCCTCTCGGAAGCCGCGATCCTCGCGGCGGAGGAGCCGGAGCAGCTGCCGATGCCCGGCACGACGCCCGAGGCCAATGCGCTCCAGTACTGCAGCAACCTCGGGGACGCCGCCTCGGACGCCCGGTTCGCCCTCCAGTCCCGCGCTCTCGAGGAGATGCGGGTGAAGCTCGAGGTGCAGGTCACCGCGCTCGAGACCAAGCGCGCCGAGTACGAGTCCTGGCTCAAGCGGCGCGAGGAGTTCGCCGCCCAGGCCGAGGCCAGCGTCATCGCCATCTACTCGCAGATGCGCCCGGATGCCGCCGCGCTTCAGATCGCGGTCATGGATCCCGGCGCCGCCGCGGCGATCCTCGCCAAGCTGCCGCCGCGGACCGCGAGCGCGATCCTCAACGAGATGGAGCCGGTCGTCGCAGCCCAGCTCACGGCAACCATCGCCGGCCTGGCCGCGCGTCCTCCGAGCAAGGAAACGCAGGGATGAACCACCACCGCATCGCCCTTCTCGCCGCGGTCATGCTCGGCGGCTGCCAGAGCATGCCGAACGGCACCACCCTCGCAACCCCGCAGATGAGCCCGGTCGGCACCGGCATGGCCATCGGCGAGGTGGTGGTTGCACCGGCCTACGTGCCGCCGGAGAAGCGGACCTTCGGCTCGCTCTGGGGCAACAGCAGCCAGCCGCTGTTCACCGATCTCCGCGCTGCCCGCGTCGGCGACACCGTGACCGTCAACATCGCGATCAACGACAAGGCCCAGTTCGACAACCAGTCCGACCGGTCGCGGGCGTCGAAGCGCAAGGCCGGCGTCGGCGCCACGCTCGGCCTGAGCGGCTTCGGCATCACCGGCTTCGAGGGCGGCGCGCAGACCGACTTCAAGGTCGACTCGATGTCGCAGTCGAAGGGCGAAGGCTCGATCGGCCGGTCGGAGAAGCTCAAGCTCTCCATCGCCGCGATCGTGACGCAGGTTCTGCCGGGAGGCAACCTGATGATCGCCGGATCCCAGGAGATCATGGTCAACGAGGAGATCCGCGTCCTCAACATCGCGGGCATCGTGCGGCCGGTCGACATCTCCGCCGAGAACACCGTCTCCTACGACAAGATCGCGGAGGCACGCATTTCCTATGGCGGTCGCGGCCACATCAGCGACGTCCAGCGCCCCGCCTGGGGACAGCGCGTGCTCGACGGCGTGGCCCCGTTCTGATCGTCACCAGCAAGCACGCCCTGAATTCTGATCGTGGAGGGTCAGAACGATGAGCAACACCGACGCGGCGGCCAAGCCCGCCGCCACACCCGCGCCGGCGAAATCCGGCAAGATGGGCTCCATCATCGGCCTTGTGCTCGCCACGGCGATCGCTGGCGGTGCCGGCGCCGGCCTCGGCTCCATGCTCGCCGCCAATATCGAGGCGGCGGTCACGGAGAAGGTCAAGGAAATCCCCGAGAAGCCGCCGGCGCCTCCCGTCAAGTATGCCGGCGACCTGGTGGTACGGGATCTCAAGCCGATCATCGCCAACCTCGCGGCTCCGTCCACGACCTGGATTCGGCTCGAGGCGGCGATCATCTTCACTAACGGCGCAGTCGAGAACCCGGACGTCGCGGCGTCGGAGATCGAACAGGACCTGCTCGCCTATGCCCGCACGCTCACCCTCGAGCAGCTGATGGGGGCGAGCGCGTTCGAGCACCTTCGCGACGACCTCAACGAGCGCGTCGCCATCCGCACGGAAGGCGCGGTGAAGGAGCTCGTCCTCAAGACCATGGTGATGCAATGAACATGCGCCACCTCGGACGGGCATCGTCCCTGCTCGCGGCTGGCGCGATCGCGCTGCTCGCCATGCACGGCCCGGCGGCGGCACAGTCGCTCGACCTGTCGCAGCTAATTCCCGGCGGTGGCGGCGAGAGCGCCAGCGGCCGCATCATCCAACTCGTGGTGCTGATCACCATCCTGTCGATCGCGCCCGGGCTGCTGATCATGGTGACGAGCTTCACCCGCTTCGTCATCGCACTCTCGTTCCTGCGCTCCGGCCTCGGCCTCCAGAGCACGCCGGCGAATCTCGTCCTGATCAGCCTGTCCCTGTTCATGACCTTCTTCGTCATGGCGCCGACGTTCGACCAGGCGTGGGAGAACGGCGTCAAGCCGCTGACCGAGAACCGGATCACCGAGCAGGAAGCCTTCACGCGCATCGCCGATCCGTTCCGCGACTTCATGATGTCCCAGGTGCGCGCCGAGGACCTCAAGCTCTTCGCCGACCTCGCGGCCGCCCGGCTTCAGCCGGACGACACGACGCCGGCCGAGCCGGCGGAGGAGAGCGCGGCGCGTCCGGATCTCCGGATCCTCATCCCGGCCTTCATGATCTCCGAGCTCCGCCGCGCCTTCGAGATCGGCTTCCTCATCATCCTGCCGTTCCTGGTGATCGACATGGTGGTGGCGACGCTGACCATGTCGATGGGCATGATGATGATGCCGCCGGCGATTCTCGCCCTCCCCTTCAAGATCCTGTTCTTCATCCTGATGGACGGCTGGAATCTCGTCGTCTCGGGGCTAGTGCGCTCGTACTTCTGAGCCCCCTGCCGCGCCGGATCGGAGGGCCGTCGCCGGGCGCGACGGCCCTTTTTCTTTCCGGCGGTGCGAGACGCGGCGGCGGCACAAGCCTCGCACAAGCAGGCCCCCGCATAGTCCTCGCATCGCAGGTTGGTTGCTCGCCGAGGCGGGCACGCCCCGGGACCGAAGAGCGGTCCGGCGCACCAAAGGCATGACGCCGCCCTGCACCCGCCGGTGACTTCCCGGCATGTCCCCCCAAAACCATACAGTCACCTAGAAAGGGACATTGCCATGTCTAGCCTTCTCACCAACTCCTCCGCGATGGTCGCCCTCCAGACCCTCCGGACCATCAACTCCAGCCTCGACCAGACCAACAGCCGCGTTTCGACCGGCCTCCGCGTCAACTCCGCTTCGGATAGCGCCGCCTACTGGTCCATCGCCACCACGACCCGCTCGGACAACGGGGCTCTCGGCGCCGTCAACGACGCCCTCGGCCTCGGCGCCTCGACCGTCGACGTGGTGTCGACCGGTCTCAACGAGATCCGGAACGTCCTCCAGCAGGTCAAGGAACTGCTCGTCACCGCGCTCGAGCCGGGCGTCGACCGCAGCAAGGTCCAGACCGAAATCACCGGCCGCCTCAACGACATCCAGAACAAGGCGGCGAGCACGGTCATCAACGAGCAGAACTGGCTCGATGTCGACTCGAGCGGCGCCGACTACAATGCCACCAAGGGCATCGTCGCCTCCTTCACCCGCGTCAACGGCACCGTGACCGTCGACACCATCGAGCTCGATATCTCGAACATCTCGATGTACGACGCCAACGGCAACATCGGCATCATGGACAAGGACCGGACCTCCGGCGGCACCACGATCGCCGTCGCCGACATCGACGTCTTCGCCCTGACCGACTCGAGCGCCGATCTCCAGACGATCAACGACTACGTCCAGATCGTCGACGACGCGCTCGCGGACATCACGTCGGCCTCGACGACGGTCGGCACGGTCTCGACCCGCATCGAGTCCCAGCAGAACTTCGTGAAGGCCCTGATGGACGCCAACGAGCGCGCCATCGGCACCCTGGTCGACGCCAACATGGAGGAGGAATCGACCAAGCTGAAGGCGCTGCAGACTCAGCAGCAGCTGGCCGTCCAGTCGCTGAGCATCGCGAACTCGTCCAGCCAGAACATCCTCTCCCTCTTCCGCAACTAAGGGCAGCCATCCTCCGCCTCTGGCTCTCCTCGGAAGGGAAGGAAGGGCCGCGCTCCCCACGGGGCGCGGCCCTTCTCCATTTCGGAGGCAATCCTCGCGCAAGCCAGCACCGTCAGTCTGCGCTCCGGGACATGAGCTTCGTCCCGTCACCCTGCCGGCACCGCCGGCGGTTCCAACTCCATTCCGGACCGGGCGGCGCCGACGACGCGCCACCGCCGTCGCGGGCATGGGCCAGGGAGCGACGCGCCAATGAGTGGCCGCGAACAGGCAGAACGACTCCTTTCCAGCGTGAAGGGCCTCGGGGTCCGGCGACTGGCCGCCCTCGGCGTGATCGGCGCCGTGGTGCTGCTCGTCATCGGCCTCAGCACCTACTATCTCGGCCAGCCGGAGCGGACCCCGCTCTATACCGGCCTCAGCCGCGACGACGTCGGCCGGATCGGCAGCGTGCTGAAGGACTACGGCGTCGACTTCGACGTCAGCGCCGACGGCGGCACCGTCCTCGTCGGCTTCAGCGATGCCGCGCGGGCCCGCATGCTCCTCGCCGAGAAGGGCCTCCCCGAGGGCACCACCTCCGGCTACGAGCTGTTCAACCAGATCGGCTCCTTCGGCCTCACCTCGTTCATGCAGGACGTGACCCGGACCCGGGCGCTCGAGGGCGAGCTCGCCCGCACGATCCAGGAGATGGACGGCGTCCGCGCGGCCCGCGTCCACATCGTCCTCCCCGATCGCGGCTCCTTCCGCACCGACGGCAAGCAGGCCTCCGCCTCGGTGGTCATCCGCCCCGAGAACCCGGGCGAGATGAGCTCGGCGCCCGCGATCCGCTATCTCGTCGCCGCGGCCGTGCCGGGCATGAAGCTCGACGACGTGACCGTCCTCGATACAGAGGGCACCGTCCTTGCCGCGAGCGGCGACGGCAGCAATGCCGGTGCGGCGCAGATGGCGCAACTCGAGACGCAGGTCGACCGCGACCTCGAGACCAAGATCCGCGCGACGCTCGCGCCCTATCTCGGCGTCGTCGACTTCCGGGTCAGCGTCACCTCGACGCTCAACACCGACCGGACTCGGACCAGCGAGGTGATCTTCGATCCGGCGTCCCGAGTCGAGCGCTCGATCCGAACGGTCAAGGAGAACACCAACGCCACCAACAGCTCGTCGGCGACCCCGACCACCGTCCAGCAGAACATTCCCGACATGCCCCTCCCCTCGGACGGCGGCAAGAGCTCGAACGAGGAAAACCAGCGGCGCGACGAGACCACGAACTTCGAGATTTCGTCCAAGACGATCGAAACCGAGCGCGATGGCTATGAGATCGAGCGCCTGTCGGTCGCCCTCCTCATCAATCGCGAGCGCCTCACCGCCGACACCGGACCCAATGCGGTGCCGCCGGAAACCCAGATCATGGAGATCGAGAAGCTGGTCGCCTCGGCCGTCGGCCTCGACCAGGCCCGCGGCGACACGCTCAAGGTCTCAGCGGTCGGCTTCGCCGATACCGGCGACTTCGAGCCGCTGCCGGCCCCCGGAATGTTCGATCTCCTGACGCGCCAGGCGGGCACGCTGATCAACGCGCTGACCATCCTCGTGGTCGCCGTCCTCCTCATCTGGTTCGGTCTCAAGCCGGCGCTCCGCGCAATCGTGGCGAGGAACGACGAGACGTCCAGTCAGCCGGCGCTGATCGCCGCCGGCGAGGCCCCCCTCGCCCTCCCGGGCAACGAGCCGCCCGAGCTCGTGATCGAGGACGAGCCGAGCCTCATCGAGGATCTGACCTCGAAGATGGCCCGCGCGCCCCAGAAGCGGCTCGAGCAGATGATCGACTTCGATGAGGAACAGGCCGCCGCGATCCTCAAGCAGTGGCTGCGGCAGGAGGACAAGGTCTGATGGCCGTCGTCTCGCTCGCCGAGTACCTGCCGCGGATGGGGATGGAATCCCCGGCCGCCGAAGACCAGCCGGCCGTCGCGGTCGATCCTGTCGCCGAGGCGGTGGCTGCCACCCGCCGCGAGCTCGACGCCGAGCACGAGGCGCGGCTCGCCGCCCTTCACGAAGAGCACGCGGCCGTCATGGCGGCCCGTCTCGACGAGGCACGCCGCAGCTGGGTCGCCGGCGAGGCGGAACGCCTCTGCGAGCGGCTGCCTGCGGCATTCGAGGCGCTCGAATCCTCGATTGCCGACGCGACCGCTCGGGTGCTCTTCCCGTTCCTTGCGACAGCCGCCCGCCGCCTTGCGGTGGACGATCTCGTCGCGAGTGTCCGCCAGCTGTTCCGCAATGCCGGCTCTCCTGCGATCCGCGTGACCGGGCCGGCCGACCTTCTCGGCGCCATCGAGGAGCGTCTCGGCGAGCTCGCCCCAGCGGTGGAGTTCGCCGTCGACGACGCCGCGGACGTGACCGTCTCCGCCGACCGCACCCTCATCGCCACGCAGGTCGGCGCCTGGGTCGACCGGCTATGGAAGCAGGAGGCCGAAGCCCATGGCTGACGCCAAGGACCACCACGAGCTCATCATCATCAAGCGCCACGACGACGAGGAGCACGAACACCATTCAAGCGCCTGGAAGGTCGCGCACGCCGACTTCATGACGGCGATGATGGCCTTCTTCCTCATCATGTGGCTGATCAACGTCACCGACGAGGAGGTGCGGAAGGGCATCGCGGAGTACTTCAACCCGCTGCACATCACCGAGGGGCAGACTGAGCACAAGGGGCTCAACGACCCCGAGGCCACCGAGGCCGCTTCCGAATCCCAGCCGGGCAAGGCGCCGCCGGAGAAGGCGTCAGCCGGCGGCGACTCGCATGAGGAGGTCGCCCACCCGCCCGAGAATCCCGGCGGCAATGACGACATCGCCGAGGGAAGCGGGGAAGGCACCGGTGCGCCGCTGGCCATGCCGGGCGACCCGAACTCGACGCGGATCGTCTCCGGCGATCTCGCGACCTTCGGCCCCGCCGCCGAGGCGACGACCGACGACCGCGAGCGCGCCGCGTTCCAGGACCCGTACGCGCTGCTCGCCTCGCTCGCGTCCGAGTACAAGGCGAAGCATCCGGCCAGCCCCGACATCGTCGTCGGCGACTCGCGCAACCAGGGCCTGATCGGCGGCGAGGCGGACCGCGATCCGTTCGATCCGATCTATTGGCAGACGGCGGCCGTGCCGGACGTGCGGACCGCAGCGCCCGGCGACGCCGGCACCAACGAGACCGTCAGCTACGACGCCGTGATGGACGCCACCGGCGCAGAGCCCGGCGGCGAAGCCGTCCGGGTCGCGGAGGGCGCCGCCGTCACGGACGCACCCGCGCCGGGCGCCCCGACGCCCGAGGCGTCGGAGCAAGTCGTGGTGCCCGTCACGGTCGAGCCGGCCCCTGTCGAGGCACCGGCGGAGGGGCCGGCGGGCGTCGACGCGGCGCCGATCGCGGCCGCCCCCGACGTCGGCGCAGCGCTCACCGCGGCGCTCGCGCAGACCCTCGGCGCCCCCCCGCGCCCCGGCATCAACGTCACCGCGC
>JAEVZM010000408.1 GCA_023392225.1 Pseudomonadota bacterium | reverse complement strand
CGGCGGCGCCGGCGCGCCGGTGGCGGAGGAGGTGGTGCAGGAGGCCTTGGTGCGGCTCTGGCGGCAGGCGGAGTCCTGGCAACCGGACGGCCGCATCTCCGCCTGGCTCCATCGCGTCGCCTACCGTCTCGCCATCGACGTGCTGCGTCGACGGCGGCCGACCATCGAGATCGAGACGGTTGAGGATCGCGTCGCCGACGAGACGCCCGCTGCGGAAGCGCGGCTGATCCGGGCCGAGAACCTTCGCGCGCTCCGGGCCGCAATGGAGAGCCTCCCGGAGCGGCAGCGGACGGCGATCGTGCTCTGCCACTTCCAGGGGCTGGCGCAGGTGGAGGCGGCAGCGGTGATGGAGATCAGCGAGGAGGCCTACGAGTCGCTACTCGCCCGCGGGCGACGGCGGCTCAAGGCGATGCTCGCCGAGGAAGGATAGGAGGCCGAACAATGGCCCATGACCTGACGATAGAGGAAGCGCTCGACCGTTTCGGTGCCGACATCTCGGCCTGGCCGGACCCAGCACTCGCCGGGACGGCGCGTCGCCTTGCGCTGTCCGATCGGGCGTTTCGGGCGCGGCTCGAGGATGCGGCGGCGCTCGAGGCCGGACTGATGAGCTTGCGGGACGAGCTCGATGCCGATCTCGCCGCATCGGGCGCGATTGCGCGCGTCGAAACCGCCGCGCTCGCCGCGCTGCCCCACCCGCGCGGCAACGGACGGCGCTGGGCGATGATGGCGGCGGCGGTGCTGGTCGCCGCCGCGCTCGGTGCGCTCGCCGACCTCACGCTGCTCGCCCCGGTCGGCGATCCGTCGTTCGAGGTGGTGGTGCTCGATCCGCTGTTCCTCGATCCGCCCGCTACTCTCTCGCACAGGACCCTCTCGCCATGACCGAGTTGGCCCGTCGACGGCGCCCGTCGTGGCTGTTCGTCGCGCTCGCCGTTTCCCTGGTGGTCAACGCCTTCTTCATCGGCGCGCTCGCCACGGATGCGCTGCGGGTGGGCTATGCGGCGAAGCGGCCATTGAGCTTCGAGCTGCGCTGGCTCCAGACGCGGCTCTCCGCCGAAGACTTCGCCACGGTAGAGGCGGCGGTGGAGGCGGACCGCAGTGCCGCCGAGGCGCATTTCGCCCGGCTGCGGGCGCTGCGGCAGGATCTGGCGGTGATGGCGGCGGCGGAGACGCCGGACCGGGTGTCGATCGACGCCAAGCTCGCCGAGGTCCGGGCCGAGCAGGGGGCGATGGTCAGCGGGTTGCAGACGACCATCGTCGACGCGCTGTTGGCCCTGCCGCTGGAGGCAAGGAAGTCGCTCGCCGAGCCGCTTGCGGAAAGCGCCCATTGATCGGGCAGCTCTGGATCTAGGGAAGAAGAACCGGAAGGTTCTGAAAACAGGGAGGCGGGAGGAGTTCGAGCCGGCTTTTGCCTTTGTCGTCCTCGGCCATCCCCCTATCGGCTGCCGCTTCAAAAAAAACGCGGCGAACCCTCAGTCGGTCAGGCAAAGTCCCGGACCAGGCGCGAGCCTCCCCCCTTGTTCACCGCAGTGCCCCTGGCAACCTGCGGACCTACCTGCTTGCCACCGTTCCTAAGGATAAATGCGCAAACCCGGCGGCCGCATCGAGCGAGCCCATCGGCTTCGTCGACGCATCACTATCTAAGCGTGATTCCGAATCGATTTCCAGTGGACTCTTTGAGCAGAGTGCCCACGCCGTTTCCAAATGGTCACCGATGAGCGCTGTTGGCGCATTTGATATGATGATTTGTCCCGATGCGGAATGTCGGAGAAGTGGCCGTCGTGTCGCGCGACAGGATGCCCGTGGCCGGCCGCGGTGTCCTCGCTCGCTGCCCCGCCGCCGGACCGATCGGCGGGCGCCGGCGGCGAGGGATTGAGGCGCGCCAATCGGAGCCCTCCGGCGGATTGCGGGCGCATCGCAACCGAGAACGCTTGAAAACAGGTGGCATTGTGCGGCATGTTGGCGACCGCGCCGCTCGCCTTGAGGAGGAGATGAGGGGCGAACGTCAAGCAGGATATCTCCTGTCGCTTTGCATCGGGACTTGAGCTGCCGCGGGTCAGAACCCCGCGCAAGAAGACTGAAAATCCGCCGTCGGTGGCGTGACCGCGAGGTCCGTCTCAACAAACGCGTGACTTTCAATCGGGAGGAAGCCCAATGAAGCGTATGATGATTACCGGCCTTGCGGCCGCGATGGCACTTTCGGTCTCGGCGGCCGCCATGGCGCAGGACAAGAAGACCATCGCCTTCGTCGTCAATGGTCCCTCGGATTTCTGGAAGATCATGGAAGCGGCCGTCGCCAAGGCGCAGACGACCATGCCGGACTTCGAGCTGCAGTTCGTCTATCCGGAGCGGGCCGATGCGGCCGTCCAGCGCCGCATGATGGATGACCTCGTCGCCGCCGGCGTCGACGCGATCGCCGTATCGGTCGTCGATCCGCCGACCTCGACCGACGCCATCAACACGGTCGCCGCGCAGATCCCGTTCTTCACCTTCGATTCGGACGCGACCCAGTCGAACCGCGTCGCCTATATCGGCTCGTCCAACACCGAGCTCGGCAAGGCCGCCGGGGAGCTGATGAAGAAGGCGATGGACGGCAAGGAGGGCAAGTGCATGGGCTTCGTCGGCCTGCCCGGTGCCGACAACGCCAAGGAGCGCATCAACGGCTACAACGAGGCCGTGAAGGGGACCGGCCTCGAGCTGATCGACGTCCGCGGTGACGACATCGACCAGACCCGCGCCCGTGCCAATGTCGACGATGTGCTGGTCGCCCATCCGGAAGTCAACTGCATGGTCGGCTTCTACTCGTACAATCCGCCGCGGATGTACGAGGCGCTGCGCGACGCCGGCAAGCTCGGCGAGATCACCGTCGTCGCCTTCGACGAGGATCCGATCACCCTCGGTGCGGTCGCCGAGGGCTCGTTTGCCGGCACCGTGGTGCAGCAGCCCTATGAGTGGGGCGCGCAGGGCGCGAAGCTGATCGCCGACTATCTCAACGGCGACAAGTCGCAGATCCCGGCCGACGGCATCATCATCATCCCGGGGCTGACGCTGACGAAGGACAACGTCAAGCAGTTCCAGGAGGACTTCCAGAAGAAGCTCGCGGGCGGCTAGGCCGTCGCCGGCAGGCCCGCGGCCGGTTCACGGCTGCGGGCCATTCCCGCCTGACGACATTCTCCGAGCGCATCGCTGCAATGACCGCATCCGCACCCGAAGCCGCCCTGGCGTCCGATCATCCCGTCGCGCCGTTCCTGGCGCTCACCGGACTTCGCAAGACCTATCCCGGCGTCGTGGCGCTGGCCGACTTCAGCATGGAGGTGCGGCCGGGCGAGGTCATCGGCCTCGTCGGCGAGAACGGCGCCGGCAAGTCGACCCTGATGAAGATCCTCGGCGGCGTGGTGGCGCCCGACCGCGGCACCATCGCGATCGACGGCGTCGCCCATGCCGGGCTCTCGGTCGAGGAGTCGATGGCGGCCGGCATCGCCTTCGTCCATCAGGAGCTCAACCTCTTCGACAACCTCTCCGTTGCCGCCAACGTCTATATAGGCCGCGAGCCGCGGAAATACGGCTTCCTCCGGCTGGTCGACGACGCGCGGCTGCAGCGGGACGTGCAGCCCTTTCTCGACCGGCTCGGTGCGACCTTCTCTCCGGCGACGCAAGTGGCGCGGCTGTCGATCGCCGAGCAGCAGATCGTCGAGATCGCCAAGGCGCTGAGCCTCCAGTCCCGCCTCGTCATCCTCGACGAGCCGACCTCGAGCCTGCCGCTGGCGGAGACCGAGAAGCTGCTCGAGGTGATCGCCGGCCTCAAGGCGCACGGTATCGCCGTCATCTTCATTTCGCACCGCCTGCACGAGGTGGTGCGCGCCTCCGACCGCGTCGTGGTGCTGCGCGACGGCAGGCTGGTGGGGACCCTTGAGGGCGAGGACATCAACCACGACGCCATGGTCCGGCTGATGGTGGGTCGCGAGCTCAAGGTCGAGTACGTGCCGCCATCGAAGCCGCGCGGCGAGGTCGCGATCTCCGTGCGCGGCCTGCGCACCACCGCCTATCCCGGCCACGACATCGACCTCGACCTGCATGCCGGCGAGATCCTCGGGCTGGCCGGGCTGGTCGGGGCCGGGCGTACCGAGCTCGCCCGGGTGTTGTTCGGCATCGACCGCCCGCTCGGCGGCAGCGTGACGCTGAACGGAGAGGCGCTGCAGCTGGCGTCCTCCTCCGACGCGGTCCGGGCCGGCATCTTCCTCGTGCCGGAGGATAGGAAGGGCGCCGGCCTCGTGCTCGAGTTCCCGATTTCGCAGAACATTACGCTCCCCAATCTCGACGCCTATGCCCGCAACGGCCTCGTCTCCACCGAAGCCGAGACGGCACAGGCGCGCAGGAGCCGCTCCGAGCTCGATATCCGTGCCGCCGATGTCGGCCAGCGGACCTCCTCGCTGTCGGGCGGCAACCAGCAGAAGGTGGTGCTCGCCAAGTGGCTGGCGATGACGCCCAAGGTGATCATCTTCGACGAGCCGACGCGCGGGATCGACGTCGGCGCCAAGGCCGAGATCTACCGCCTGATGCGGCAGCTGTCGGACGCTGGCGTCGCCGTCCTGATGATCTCCTCCGACATGGAGGAGGTGATCGGCGTCTCCGACCGCGTCGCGGTCATGCACGAAGGGCACATCCAGGGCACGCTCGACCGCGCCCGGTGCAGCGAAGAGAACATACTCCGACTTGCGGTCGGAAAGTCGATCTAGGAGCGGGGCAGGGGATGCTGAAGAAAGACCTGGGACTGCTGGTCCTGATCATCGTCGTCGGGGCCGTGGTCGCCATCATCAACCCGCGCTTCCTGTCGCCGATCAACATCGCCAATACCGCGAACCTGGTCGGGCTTTTCGGCATCTTCGCGATCGGCCAGGGATTCGTCATCATCACCGGCGGCATCGAGCTGTCGGTCGGCTCGATCATCGCGCTCCTCGGCGTCATCTTCATCGACCTGATCGCCAATCACGGCGTCGCCTGGCCGATCGCGGTGCTGGTGGTGCTCGGCATCGGCATGCTGATGGGCATGGCCCATGGCCTCCTCATCACCAAGCTCCACCTCCAGCCGTTCGTCGTCACCCTCTGCGGACTCCTCATCTATCGCGGCATCGCCCGCTTCTACACGGCCGATGCGACCGCCGGCTTCCAGTTCGGGACGAGTTTCCCCGACCTCGAATGGCTGACGACGGGACGGACCGACATCGTCTCGCTCATCACCGGCGGCTCGGCGCAGTCGATCCCCATTCCGCACGCCTTCTTCATCATGCTCGTGATCGCCGCCGTGATGTGGGTGGTGCTGCACCGCTCGGTGTTCGGGCGCCATCTCTACGCGGTCGGCAAGAACGAGGAGGCGGCGCGCTACTCCGGCATCCGGACCACCCGGGTGATCATCGCGGCTTACATGATCTGCGACGTGCTGGCGGCGCTGTCGGCGGTGTTCTTCGCCATGTACACCCGCTCGATCCTGCCCTCGGGCCACGGCAACTTCTATGAGCTCTACGCCATCGCGGCGGCGGTGCTCGGCGGGTTCTCGCTGCGCGGCGGGGAGGGCTCGATCGTCGGCGTGGTGCTCGGCACGATCCTCCTCCAGGTGCTGCAGAACCTCGTGAACCTCCTCGGAATCCCGTCCTCGCTCAACTTCGCGGTGATGGGCTCGGTGATCCTGATCGGCGTCATCGCCGACCAGCAGTTCGCGCTGTTCCGCAAGCGCCGCGAGATCGCCCGCCAGCGCATGGCAGCGGCCAAGCCTGCGACGAGCGAGGCGGGCTGAGGCCCGGCTCGCGCCCGGCCTCTCTTCGCGGCGTTCGGCCTTACTCGGCGGGTCCCGGCTGGTGACGGGCCGTCGTGGCGATGCCGGAGCCGGACTCGATCGGAGCCTTCCGGCGCCGGATCCGGTCCCACAGCCCGCGCATGCGGGCGATGAGCGAGAGCTGGGCCGGGGTGACGATCAGCGTGAGGATGGTGGCGAAGCTCAGGCCGAACACGATCGAGGTCGAGAGCTGGATCCACCACTGCGTCGACGGCGCGCCGATGGTGATCTCGCGGTGGACGAAGTTGACGTTGAGGCCGAAGGCGATCGGCAGCACGCCGAGCACCGCCGCGCCGGCGGTGAGCAGCACCGGCCGGGCGCGCTCGCGGCAGGTGCGGATGATTGCCTCCTCGTAGGGCACGCCTTCCTTGCGCAATCGGTCATAGGTGTCGATCAGCACGATGTTGTTGTTGGTCACGATGCCCGCTAGCGCGATGACGCCGATGCCGTTCATGACGATGCCGAAGGGCTGGCCCATGATCATCAGGCCGAGGAACACGCCGATCGTCGACAGGATGATCGCGAACAGCACCAGCATCACGCTGGTCAGCTTGTTGAACTGGGCGAGCAGCACCGCGAAGATGAGGAATATCGCCGCGCCGAAGGCGTTGACCAGGAAGGCGCCGGCCTCGGCACTGTCCTCGTCCTCGCCGCCGAGCTTCCACTGGACCAGGCCGCCGAAATCCTCCTTCTCGAGCTCGGCCGCGATCTCGCGCGTCACGGCCGCGGTCTGGATGCCCTCGGCGAGATTGGCCGTGACGGTGATGACGCGCTTGCCGTCGATGCGGTTGATGATGCCGGTGCGCTGGGCGGGCACGCGATCGATGAAATTGCCGATCGGCACCCCGCCCGCGGGCGTCTGGACGAGGAGGTCGTCGATCTGGGTCAACGTGCGCCGGTCCTCGGGCACGCGGACGATGATGTCGACCGGCGTGTCGCTGCTCGGCGGCCGGTAGTCGGTGATCTTGAGGCCGGTGGTGACGAGGCGCACGGCCGCACCGACGCCGCCGACATTGATGCCGTACTTGGCGGCCTCGGCCTTGTCGATCTCGAGACGCCAGTCGATGCCGGGCATCGGCAGGCCGTTGTCGAGGTCGCGGATCTCGGGACGCTGCGCGAGCTGGTCGGCAACCTTGATCGCCGCCGCGCGGAGCGCATCGGGATAGTTGCTGGTCAGCTGGATCTGGATCGGCTTGCCGGTGGGCGGGCCGCCTTCCTGGGCGGTCACCTCGACCTTGATGCCGGGGATGTCGGCGGTGCGCTCGCGGATCTCGTCCATGATCTCGCCGGCTGGCCGCCGTTGCTGCCAGTCGACGAACTCGTACTGGATCTGGCCGATCACGTCCTCGGTGATCTGGTCGTTGCCCTGGCCCATGTCGCCGGAGCGGGCGTAGACGGTCGAAAGCTCTGGCATGTCGAGGATGCGCCCCTCGACCGAGCGCACCAGCCGGTCCTTCTCCTCGAGCGAGAGATTGCCGCGGGCATGCACCAGGACGATGCCGACGTCGGGCTCGATGTTCGGGAAGAACTCGACGCCTTTCCCGAGGCCGCCGGCGAAGTAGGCGTAGGGCACGACGAAGAGGAGCGCGCAGGCGAGCAGGATCGTGATGATCGGATGGCGGACGGCCAGGCGTACCGTCTTGATGTAGGGGCCGTCGCGACGGGCGCTGGTGACGTGGTGATGCGGCTCGGCCTTGCCGATCAGTGCGCCGAGCGTCGGTGTGAAGATGAGGGCGGCGACCAGCGATGCCGACAGGGTCGCGATCAGCGTCAGCGGCAGGTAGCCCATGAACTGGCCGACGATGCCGGGCCAGAACAGGAGCGGCGAGAACGCGGCAATGCGGGTGAGCGTGGCGGCGACGACAGGTCCGGTCATGCGCGCCGCTGCGTATGAATAGGCCTCGCGCGGCTTCATGCCCTCCGACATTCGTCGTTCGGCGAACTAGGAGACGATGATCGCGTCATCGACCAGCATGCCGACGGCGAGGATCAGGCTGAACAGGACCACCATGTTCAACGTGAGCCCGGCCATGTCGAGGCCGAGGATGCCGACGAGGAACGAGAAGGGAATGGCGATGCCGATGAAGATCGAGGCGCGGCCGCCGAGGAAGAACAGGATGATGACCACCACGAGGATGACGGCCGTGATCACGCTGTTCTGCAGCTCGGTCAGCATGTCCTTGATGGACTTCGACTGATCCTGGATGAAGGCGACCTGGAGCGTTTCCGGCCAGTCCGCCTGCAGCGCGGCGACGGCGGCGCGGGTGCCGTCGACGACCTCGATCAGGTTGGCGCCGGCGCGCTTGACGACCTCGATCGTGACGGCCGGCCGGCCCTCGCCGCGGGT
>JAEVZM010000380.1 GCA_023392225.1 Pseudomonadota bacterium | reverse complement strand
GTCTTGGCCTCGTTCGAATAGGTGACGAAGCCGCGGTCGACGACCGCCGAGGAGCCGGCGATCTCGGTGAGGGTGCCGGCGATCAGCCCGCCGGTGCAGGATTCCGCCGTCGCGATCAGGAGGCCGGCCGCGGCGCAGTCGGCGACGATCTCCTGCGCCAGCGGGAGGAGCGGCGCGAGGTCGGTCATGATGCGGCTTCGAACGGCAGCCGGACGGTCGCCACCGCCTGGGCGGCAATGCCTTCGCCGCGGCCGATGAAGCCGAGGTTCTCGTTGGTCGTCGCCTTGACCCCGACCCGGTCGGGCGTGATCCGGCAGATGCCGGCGATCCGCTCGCGGATGGCGTCGCGGTGTTCGGAGATGCGCGGCCCCTCGGTGACGATGACGACATCGACATTGCCGATCCGGCCGCCCCGGGCATGGACCCGCTCGACCGCGAAGGCGAGGAAGCGGTCGGACGAAGCGCCTTTCCACTCGGGGTCGCTGGGCGGGAAATGGAAGCCGATGTCGCCGTCGGCGATGGCGCCGAGGACGGCGTCGGTCAGGGCGTGGAGCACGACATCGGCATCGGAATGGCCGACCACGCCGCGGGTGTGGGGGATCGCGACGCCGCCGAGCATGACCTCGTTGCCGGCCCCGAAGGCGTGGACGTCGTAGCCCGTCCCGACGCGGATGTCGCCGAGGGCGAGCGCCGCCTCGGCCTGTTCACGGCGATCCGCCATGGCAATGTCCTCCGATGATGTGAGCTTGACGTTGGCCGCTTCGCCGGCGACGACCTTCACCGGAATACCGGCCCACTCCGCCACCGCCGCATCGTCGGTGCAGTCGTGCCCCTCGGCCGCAGCACGGCGATGGGCGGCAAGGATCGCCGCGAAACGGAAGCCCTGGGGCGTCTCGGCGGCCTGGAGTCCCTCGCGCGGCACCGTGGCGGTGATGAAGCCGTCGTCGTCGACTGCCTTGAGGGTCGCCGGGACGGGGAGGGCGGGGATCACCGCCTCCGCCGCATCGAGCGCATCCACCACCCGGCCGATCACCGCCGCGGAGACGAAGGGCCGGGCGCCGTCGTGAATCAGCACGCGCTCCGGCGCGAGGTCCGCCAGGGCCTCGAGGCCACGACGGACGCTCTCCTGCCTCGTTTCTCCCCCAATGACGGGAGGAAGCAGGGCGGTGCTATTTTGCGGTGCAGCATTTCCGTAGCGCGAATCGTCGGCCGAGATCGTCACAACCACGCGATCGATACCGGGATGGGAGAGGAACGCTGCGATTGTATGCCTGAGCACAGGAGTGCCGCCGATGTCTCGGTATTGCTTGGGAATTTCCCCTCCGGCTCGGACCCCGCGGCCGGCTGCGACGATCAACGCTACGGTCCCCGGCACCAGACCCGCTCCCTTTTCCCAGTTCCCTTGAAACGTCAGTGGGTTCTACCACATGCGCTGCAATGCAACACATACGGCTTGAGTTTTGCTCTGATCTGACTAACATGTGGGCAGTCGGCAGCGTGCCCAAGGAATATGCAGAACCTGGATGTCCTAGCCCGCCTGGCGGGCCCCTTGGCGGTCGGTGCGGCAGTTCTGCCGAACCGCGTATTGCTTGCGCCCATGTCCGGGATCTCGGATCGTCCGTTCCGCGAGATCGTGCGGGACTTCGGCGCAGGTCTGGTCGTATCGGAAATGACCGCGAGCGACAAGCTGGCCCAGGGCGACTCCGAGGCCCTGCTGCGCTCCGAGCGGGCCGGAGAGGGGCTTCACGTCGTCCAGCTCGCCGGCCGCGAGGCCGGCTGGATGGCCGAGGGTGCACGGGCCGCCGAGGCGGCCGGGGCCGACATCATAGACATCAACATGGGCTGCCCGGCCAAGAAGGTCACGGGCGGCTACTCCGGCTCGGCGCTGATGCGCGACCTCGATCATGCACTCACCCTGATCGAGGCGACGGTGAGCGCGACCACGGTTCCGGTGACGCTCAAGATGCGCCTCGGTTGGGACGAGCGCTCGCTGAACGCGCCCGAGCTGGCGCGCCGTGCCGAGGCGGCCGGTGTGCAGATGGTCACGGTGCATGGCCGGACCCGCTGCCAGTTCTACAAAGGCACGGCGGACTGGGCGGCGATCCGGGCGGTGAAGGAGGCGATCCGCATTCCGCTCGTCGCCAATGGCGACCTCACCCAGACGGGTGACCTCGCCGAGATGCTCGGCCAGTCCGGGGCCGATGCGGTGATGGTCGGCCGCGGCGCCTATGGCCGCCCGTGGCTGCCCGGCGCGCTGGCCGCGTTCGCTGCCACCGGAGCGATCCCGGCGGCGCCGGAAGGCGACGACCTCGCCGATCTCGTCTGCCGGCACTATGAGGGATTGCTGTCCCACTACGGCATCGCCATCGGCCTCCGCGCTGCGCGCAAGCACCTCGCCTGGTACCTCGACGCAGCGGGCGTGGTGACGCCGCTCCGGGCGGCGATGCTGACGTCGGAGCAGCCGGCGGAGGTGATGCGCCTGGTCCGCCTGGCGTTCGCCGAAGAGCCGCTGCGGAGGGCCGCATGAGCGCCGGCATGCTCCGGGCGGCGGACAAGCCCGGCGAGCGCTTCTCGGCGGCGATCCTCGACGCGCTGCCGCACCCGGTGGTGCTGGTCCGCGGCGACGGCATGGTCGAGGATGCCAACACCGCGGCGCAGAACTTCTTCCAAGCCTCGATCAACGTGCTCCGCCGGCATCCGATCGAGTATTTCGTCCCGTTCGGCAGCCCGCTGCTATCGCTCATCGAACAGGTGCGGAGCCGCGGCGCCCCGGTGAACGAATACCGCGTCGACCTCGGCACCCCCCGCAACGGCGGCGAGCGGATGGTGGACATCTACGCCGCGCCGGTGGTCGAGGGCGACGACAACGTCGTCATCGTCCTCCAGGAGCGGACCATCGCCGACAAGATCGACCGCCAGCTCACCCACCGCAGCGCGGCGCGGACGGTGACCGGCCTTGCCGCCATGCTCGCCCACGAGATCAAGAACCCGCTTTCCGGCATTCGCGGCGCGGCGCAACTGCTCGAATCCTCGGTCGAGGAGAACGACCGGACGCTGACCCGCCTGATCTGCGACGAGGCCGACCGCATCGTGAAGCTGGTCGACCGCATGGAGGTGTTCTCCGACGAGCGGCCGATCGAGCGCGAGCCGGTGAACATCCACGTCGTACTCGACCATTGCCGGCGGATCGCCCTCAACGGCTTCGGCCGGGGCATCGCCATCCTCGACGAGTACGACCCCTCGCTGCCGCCGGTCTATGCCAACCGCGACCAGCTGGTGCAGGTCTTCCTCAACCTGATCAAGAACGCGGCGGAGGCGATCGGCGACGCGCCGGACGGCGAGATCGTGCTGACCACGGCGTTTCGGCCGGGCGTGCGGCTTTCGGTCGGCGGATCGAGCGCCAAGGTCTCGCTGCCGCTCGAGTTCTGCGTGCGCGACAACGGCAAGGGCGTCCCGGCCGAGCTGGTCCCGCACCTTTTCGACCCCTTCGTGACGACCAAGGCGAACGGCACGGGGCTCGGCCTCGCCCTGGTAGCGAAGATCATCGGCGACCATGGGGGCGTCATCGAGTGCGAATCGCAACCGCGGCGCACCGTCTTCCGGGTTCTCCTCCCGGCCTATCCGGGGCCGACCCCATCAGCAAAGGCCAACTGACATGCCGCTCGGCAATATCCTCGTCGCCGATGACGACGCTGCCATCCGCACCGTCCTCAACCAGGCGCTGTCACGCGCCGGCTACAACGTGCGCTCGACCTCCAACGCCGCCACGCTGTGGCGCTGGGTAAGCGAGGGCGAGGGCGACCTCGTCATCACCGACGTGGTGATGCCGGACGAGAACGCCTTCGACCTCCTGCCGCGCATCAAGCGCATGCGGCCGGAGCTGCCGGTCGTCGTGATGAGCGCGCAGAACACGTTCATGACCGCGATCCGCGCCTCGGAGCGCGGCGCCTACGAATACCTGCCGAAGCCGTTCGACCTGAAGGAGCTGACCGCGATCGTCGGCCGCGCGCTGTCGGAGCCGCGCAACCGGCGGATCGACCTCCGGCCGGACGAGCCGGCCGAGAACATCCCGCTGGTCGGCCGCTCGCCGGCCATGCAGGACATCTACCGGGTTCTCGCCCGGCTGATGCAGACCGACCTCACGGTGATGATCTCGGGCGAATCCGGCACCGGCAAGGAGCTCGTCGCCCGCGCTCTCCACGACTATGGCAAGCGGCGGAACGGCCCGTTCGTCGCGGTCAACATGGCGGCGATCCCGCGCGACCTGATCGAGGCCGAGCTGTTCGGCCATGAGAAGGGCGCCTTCACCGGCGCCGCCAACCGCAGCGCCGGCCGCTTCGAGCAGGCCGAGGGCGGCACGCTGTTCCTCGACGAGATCGGCGACATGCCGATGGAGGCCCAGACCAGGCTGCTCCGCGTCCTCCAGCAGGGCGAATACACCACCGTCGGCGGCCGCACGCCGATCAAGACCAACGTGCGGATCATCGCGGCGACCAACAAGGACCTCCGCATCCTGATCAACCAGGGCATGTTCCGCGAGGACCTGTTCTTCCGCCTCAACGTCGTGCCGATCCGCCTGCCGCCGCTGCGCGAGCGGAGCGAGGACGTGCCGGATCTCGTCCGCCACTTCTTCGGTATGGTCGCCAAGGAAGGCCTGCCGGCCAAGAGCATCGAGGCGGTGGCGATGGACCGCCTCAAGCGCTACCGCTGGCCGGGCAACGTGCGCGAGCTCGAGAACCTGATCCGGCGCCTCGCCGCGCTCTACCCGCAGGAGACGATCACCGACGCGGTCATCGAGGGCGAGCTGGACCAGCCACCGGTCTCGCTCCTCAACGGGGAAGGGGAGGCGGCGGACACGCTGTCCGGCTCGGTCGAGCGGCACCTTGCGGAGTACTTCCAGAGCTATGGCGACGGCCTGCCGCCGCCCGGCCTCTATCACCGCATCCTCCGCGAGGTGGAGAATCCGCTGATCTCGGCGGCGCTGGCCTCGACCCGGGGCAACCAGATCAAGGCGGCGGAACTCCTCGGGGTCAACCGGAACACGCTCCGCAAGAAGATCCGCGACCTCGACATCCAGGTCATGCGCGGCAGCCGGTAGCGGAGCGACCGGCGAGCCGCTTCACGCATCCCAATCCATGTGATCCCCATCACAGGGCTGTGGCGTTTGGGCCACAATGTTGTTGCAATTCCGCCGGACGATGCTAGTCGCGTTTTCCAGGCCGGCGTGAGGTGCATGTCGGCGCATCAACCGGAGACAGGATGACCGTCGACACCCCGACGCTGCTCAATCCCGGCGTCAACCGGCGGGCCTTCGAGTTCTCGCGCATCGTCCGCACCGTCGGCTACGTCGCGGTGGTGATGGCGCTGGCGACGGCGGGTGCCACCTTCTTCATCCTGATGGGCCTCACGCCCATCGCCCCCACCGAGGCCGTCATCCTGACGGTGCTGATCCTCAATGGCGGGCTGGCGGTGGTGCTGATCGCGGTGATCGGCTGGGAGATCGGCTCGCTGGTGCTTGCCCGGCAACGCGGCCGGGCCGCGGCGCGGCTCCATATCCAGGTCGTCGGCC
>JAEVZM010000379.1 GCA_023392225.1 Pseudomonadota bacterium | reverse complement strand
CGCTGGGCCGTCGCACGATGGCGCGGGCGAGGGCAACGCGCTGGCGCTGGCCGCCGGAGAGCTGGCGCGGCTAGCGGTCGAGATAGTCCTCGAGATGCACCTTGGCCGCGGCTTCGCGGATCTGGCTGTCCTGCTCGGCCTGCGAGACGCCGCGGAGCTTGAGCGGGTAGCCGATGTTCCTCGCCACCGTCATGTGCGGGTAGAGCGCATAGGACTGGAAGACCATCGCCACGTCCCGGTACTTCGGCAGAACGTTGGTCACGTCGCGGGGACCGATAGAAATCTTGCCGGCGGTAACCGATTCGAGGCCGGCCACCATGCGCAGCGCCGTCGTCTTGCCACAGCCCGACGGCCCGAGAAGGACAAGGAACTCGCCGTCCTCGATGTCGAGATTGATGCCCTTGACGACCTCGACCTGGCCGAAGGACTTGAAGACGTTGGAGAGCGAAACCTGCATGTTCGATCAGCCTTTGACCGCGCCGACCAGTAGGCCACGCGCGATGTGTTTCTGAAGAAGGGTAGCGATGACGACGACGGGCGCGATCATCACGACGATGAGCACCGACATGTTCCACCACTGCGGCCCGCGCGTCGTGTTCTGGGCGGAGACGAGCACCGGCATGGTCTGGGCGTCGGCGTTGGTGAGGAAGAGGGCGAGGAGATACTCGTTCCAGGCGAGGATGAGGATGAGGAGGAACGTCGCCACCAGACCCGAGCGGACGAGGGGCAGGGCGATGGTGAAGAACACCCGGAGCTTGGAAGCGCCGTCGATCTCGGCGCTCTCCTCGAGGTCGAGCGGAATCGCGGCGAAGAAGTCACGGGTCAGCCACACCACGATCGGCAGGTTCACCGCCGTATAGGTGACGATCAGCGCGAACTGCGTGTCGAGCAGCTTGAGCTGCTGGAACATGACGTAGATCGGCAGCACCGCCACGATCGGCGGCATGATGCGGTTCGAGATGATCCAGAACTCGACGTCGGAATTGCCGAGCGCGATCTTCATCCGTCGCCCGATGGTGAAGAGGGCGAGGAAGAACAGCGCGATCGCCACCACGACGGCGATCTGCCACGCGAGGCCCAGCGCCGCCACCGACACGATCACGCCCACGAGGAGGAGGAGGAAGATGGCGACCATCGCCAGCTTCACCCGGAACCGGATGCGGACCAGCGCATAGGCGGCCAGCGAGCCGATCAGGAGGGCGAGGAACGTGCTGCCGAGCGCGACCACCACCGAGTTGATGTAGGGGCCGAGGGTGTTGTTCTCGACCAGCATGAAGTGCCAGGCATCGGTCTTCGGCTTGAAGTCGATGAACGGCAGGTAGAACGGCCCGTTGGCGACGTCGCCCTCGTTCTTGAACGAGGTGATCAGCACCCAGTAGAGCGGCACCAGCACCACCAGCGACCAGATGAAGAGGAGCGCATAGGTGATGACCCGGGCTGCGGGGGCCTGCGCTTCGAGCGAGGTCGGCTCGAACAGGCGCTGCATCAGGGAGCGGTTCTCGGTCATGCTTCCAAGCGGCGTGCGGGCCGCACCACGAAGTTGAAGAAGGAGACGCAGACGATCGTCGAGACGAACAGCAGCATGTAGCCGACGGACGCCGAGCCGCCGAGATCCTGCGTCCGCCAGGCGATGAAGGAATGGAGCGTCATCGACTCGGTGGCGAGGCCGGAGCCGCCGCCGGTGAGCACGTTTGGCAGGTCGATGATCTTGAACGCCTCGATCAGGCGGATGAGCACGATCGTCGCCGCTACCGGCGCGATCGCCGGCCAGGTGATGTCGCGGAAGATCTGGAGGCCGTTGGCGCCGTCGATGCGGGCCGCCTCGACCTGGTCGCGCGGCTGGTTCTCGATCGCGGCGAGCAGCACGATGAACATGAACGGCGTCCACTGCCAGGTGTCGCCGACCAGCACCATCAGGCGGGCCGACCAGGCTTCCGTCGCCCACGACCACTCGCCGACCGAGAAGGCCTGCACGATGGGGGCGAACGGGCCCTTCTGCATGTCGGCGAGCATCCGGAAGGTGTAGGCGATGCCCACCGGGGTCACCATCAGCGGCACGAAGAACAGTACGCGGAAGAAGTTGCGACCGCGGATCGCCTGGGCGCAGAGGAGGGCGATTCCGAGGCCGAGCAGGAACTGCGCGGTGACGCCGACGATCACGTAGATCAGCGTCGTCACCATCGTGCCCGGAACGCCGCCGGAGAACGAGGTCGCGCCGAACAGGACGGTGATGGCCATCACCAGGCTGGCGGTGATCAGCCGGCCGATGGTGCCGAAGACGGTCGCCCGGCCGGAGAACAGGTAGCGCCCGAGCCCGTAGAGGAGCAGCGCCGCCACGGCGATCGTCACGATCCAGGCGAAGGGGCTGAACGGCGAGAAGGTGCCGAGCAGATGGTACTGCTGGGAGCCGGTGAGCAGCTTCCGGTAGTTGAACAGACCGACATACTTCAGCGTGAATCCGCCCGGCGCCAGCGCGAAGCGCGACAGCGACAGATAGGCGGAGATGATCAGCGGGAAGATCGCGAAGCAGAGGAGGACGACGACCGCCGGCAGCACCATCAGGCGGCCGGCATGTCGATCGAACCGCTCCGCCAATCCCGGGCGCGGGACGGTGTCAGAGGCGGTCACGGCAGCAGCGGTCATGCGGTCACGGGTCCATTCCGGGAATCATCCCCGGGAAAAAAGTCCGGCGCGGTGCTGCCGCGCCGGCCGCGGTTTGATCGAGCCGTGGGGGTCTTGGGGCCGATGGGGGCCGTGTTGATA
>JAEVZM010000373.1 GCA_023392225.1 Pseudomonadota bacterium | reverse complement strand
GAACTCGTCATCGCAGCGCGCTCATATCGTCGAGGCGGCGCGGGCGGAGGGCCTCACCAATCTCGACGTCGTGACTGACGACATGAACGGGTTCCATCCTCCGGGCCTCTATGACCGGATCGTCTCGATCGAGATGTTCGAGCACATGGCGAACTGGCGGCCCCTGCTCCAGCGCCTTCGTGGCGCCCTGGCGCCGGACGGCCGGCTTTTCATCCACGTCTTCAGCAATCGCAGCGCGCCCTACCGTTTCCGCGCCGAGAACCGCGACGACTGGATTGCCCGGCATTTCTTCACCGGAGGCATCATGCCAAGCCACGGATTGATCCGGCAGTTTCCCGATCTGTTCGAAGTCGCGGAGGACTGGAGCTGGTCCGGCCGGCACTACCGTCGGACCGCGGACGACTGGCTGGCGAATTATGACCGGAACATTGATGCGATCCGCCCCCTGCTGATCAGCACCTATGGAGAGTCCGCAAGGTTGTGGGAGCGTCGGTGGCGCCTTTTCTTCCTGGCGACGAGCGGGCTATTCGGGCACGCCGATGGAGACGAGTGGGGGGTCAGTCACTACCTGCTCCACCCCTCATAGTCCTGTCCCGCCCGCGACTAAGGGGCGCCGCCCAGCCAGCCCGAAACGGCCCGGGTCACAAGAAACGCCAGCGCTGCGGTGATGCCCGAGGCAACAGCGCCATAGATGATATCGACCACGGTGATGTGCGCGGTCCAGCCGCGCAGCGTGGCAAAATTGGTGAGATCGTATGTGGCGTAGGCGAGAGCACCGAACAGCAGCCCGTAGCCAAACGCCACGCCAATGGCGTCCGACCGGAGCGCCGGCAGGACGGCGAATGTGACGATGCCGACCGGATAGGCCAGATAGAACAGGACGGCGGGAAGGAGGCGCACCTTTTCGGCCAGCAGGTCGCCGAGTGTCGATCGATAGAGCGCGGCACCCATTGTCGTCAGCCAAACGGCATCCATGGCCGCGAAGATGACGAAGGAAGCGACATAGGCTGCACCGAGTATCATGGGGTGGGTCTTTCAATTGATGGCGTAACTCTCCGGTACGAGCGGCGATCGCTTTCGGATCATCCCATCGGGACGGGAGGCGGCTCGCGACCCGGCTCGCCTTCATCCCCGGCGACCAGCGAAAATGAGCGATGCCGAGCAGCGGGAGCTGAACTCGAGTGCCACCGCGTTCCTGGAACACATCGGAACCTTGAAGTGTCCCCGTCAGTTTCCCCGGGATTGGCCCTGTCAGACGGAGACAGTTGAGCCACACTTTCGCGAACCTCGGGCGCGTGGGGAGTGGCCATGGCAGCATCGGGAAATGACAATGCCGGTGCCGGCGCGATCCGCCTGCGCGGGTCCGGACCTCGGACGCCTCGACCGATCCGCGCATTGACCGCGTCCTACGATTCCTCTGCGAAGCGGACCATGCTCGAGCGGGGATCCCCGGCACGATGAGGGACTTCTTCCGTCCTGGCCGTTCCCCGGTCGCCGGGCGCGACATGGCTGTCACATCGTCCCATTCGCTTGCCAGCGCCGCCGCCCTCGCAACGATGATCCGCGGCGGCAATGCGATCGACGCCGCCGTGACGGCGACCTTCGTGCTCTGCGTGGTCGAGCCGCAGTCGACCGGCATCGGCGGCGATGCCTTTGCGCTGTTCAGCCCCTGCGGCAAGGCGCCTCCGGTCGGCTACAACGGCAGCGGGCGAACGCCCGCGGCCCTCGATCCGGAAGGGTTGGGCGATCCCGACCTTGGGCGCCTCCCGGAATCGAGCGTGCACGCCGTGACCGTGCCCGGCCTCGTCGAGGCGCTCGCGCGGCTACTCATCGACCATGGCACCATCAGCCTGGGCGCTGCGCTGGCCCCGGCGATCCGCTACGCCGAGCAGGGATATCCGGTCCAGCAACGGGTCGCCGCGGAGTGGGCCGGCGTCGAAGGCAAGCTCGCGGCGAGCGAGGCGGCACGGTCAACGTACCTGCCCGCAGGACGACCACCCCGACCGGGCGAGGTCCTGCGTCATCCGGCGCTGGCGGCGACTCTTCGGACCATCGCCGACCACGGCCCCGCCGCGTTCTACGAGGGCCGTCTCGCCGAGGCCATGGTGGGTTGTCTCCGTCGGCACGGCGGATACCACACGCAGGAGGACTTCGCCCGGCATCGCGGGGCGTATGTCGAGCCGGTCAGCATTCGCTACCGCGACTGCGACGTCTGGCAGATTCCGCCCAACGGGCAGGGCGTCACGACTCTCCTCATGCTTCAGATCCTCGAGGCGGTCGGCTTCGGTGCCGAGGAGCCGACCGGGGCGCGTCATCATCACCTGCTGGCCGAAGCGACGCGCCTCGCATTCGCGGTCCGCAACCGCGTGATCGCCGACCCGCAATGGGCGCCTGTCGATCTCGCGCCGTTTCTCGAGAAGGAGCGCGCAAACGCGCTTGCCGCCTCGATCGCGGAGGCAGTCCCGTCGCAACATGACGCTACGCCGGTCATGGCGGGAGATACGGCCTACGTGGCGGTCGTCGACCGGGACCGAAACACCGTCTCCCTGATCAGCTCCCTGTTCGAGAACTTCGGCAGCGGCATCCTCGACCCCGTCACCGGCGTCGTCTTCCACTGTCGCGGCATGGGGTTCACGCTCGAGCCCGGACACCCCAATGCGCTCGCGCCCGACAAGCGTCCGCTCCACACCATCATTCCCGGGATGATATCGCGGGACGGCCGGGTGACTGCCGCCTTCGGCGTCACCGGCGGCCCGTTCCAGCCGATCGGCCAGGCGCGCATCGTCAGCGCGCTGGTCGATCGCCATCTCGACATCCAGGCCGCAATCGACGAGCCTCGGAGTTTCCATCGCGATGGCAGGCTCCAGCTCGAGCCAGCCCTGATGGAACTGGCCGGCGCGCTCACTGCATCCGGTCACGATGTCGTGGCGGCGGACCAGGCGGTTGGCGGCGCCCACGGCATCACTCTAGACTGGGAGACGGGCGTCCTTACCGGCGGCTCGGACGCACGGAAGGACGGCGCGGCGATGGCGATCTGATGGGAGCGGCGACCATGTCTCTCGCGAGCCCCGCGCAGCCCCGCGATGCCGCCTCCGGACCGGGGGACGTGCTGCGCGTCGAGGGCCTGACCGTCGAGTTTCTGTCGCATCGCGGACCGGCCACCATCGTCTCCGATGCTTCCTTCTCGATAGCGAGCGGAAGGACGATGTCGCTGGTCGGCGAGTCCGGCTGCGGCAAGAGCGTCACGGTGATGTCGATGCTCGGCCTCCTGCCACGCAAGCGCTGGCGGATCGGGGCCCGAAGCCTCTCTTTCGAGGGACGCGACCTGCTCGATCCCGGCACGGTCCGCGCGGTCCGCGGCAACCGCATCGGCATGATCTTCCAGGAGCCGATGACCTCGCTCAACCCGACCATGACGGTCGGCGAGCAGATCGGCGAGGTGCTGCGCACGCACCTTCGCCTCGACCGGCGCGGCGCCCGGCACGGCGCCATCGAGCTCCTCGACCGCGTCCGCATTCCCCGGGCCGGCGCGCGGGTCGACGACTACCCCTTCGCCTTCTCGGGCGGCATGCGCCAGCGGGTGATGATCGCAATGGCGCTCGCCTGCTCACCGGCCCTTCTCATCGCCGACGAGCCGACCACCGCCCTCGACGTGACGGTGCAGGCCGAGATCTTCGACCTGCTGCGCGAGCTCCAGCGCGAGACCGGCACGGCGCTCCTCCTCATCACCCACGACCTCGGCGTGGTGGCCGAGATCGCCGACGAGGTGGCGGTGATGTATGCGGGGCGGATCGTCGAGCGGGCACCGACAGAGACGCTCTTCGTCACCCCGCAGCACCCCTACACCATCGGCCTCCTCGGCGCCTCGCCGGAGTGGGACGCCCGAACCGACCGACTGACACCGATCGAGGGACGTGTGCCCCTGGCCAACGACCCGCTCGCGGGCTGCCGCTTCGCGCCCCGCTGCCCCTTCCAGATGGCACGTTGCGACCGAGAAGTGCCCCCGCTGAGAGCGCTGGAAGGCGCGCACGAGGTGGCCTGCTGGAACGCGCCGCTCGAGGTGGAGGGCCGGTCATGAGTGCGCCCCCCGTCCTTGCCGTCGAGAACCTCGGCAAGACCTTCACCCGGCGGAGCGGCCTGCCCGGCTTCCGGAAGGTCAACGCCGTGCAGGCGGTGCGCGACGTCTCGTTCAGCGTGGCGAAGGGCGAGACGCTGGGCCTCGTCGGCGAATCCGGCTCCGGCAAGTCGACCACCGCACGGCTGCTTCTTCGCCTCATCGACCCGACCGCCGGCTCAGTCCGCCTCAACGGCAACGATCTCGCCGCGCTCTCCGCGCAGGAGCTCCGGGCCCGGCGCGGTGGCATGCAGATGATCTTCCAGGACCCGTTCGCCTCGCTCAATCCAAGGCTCACGATCGGCTACCAGATCGCCGAGCCCCTGATCGTGCACGGCATCGCCGGGCGCGAGGCGGCGCGCGACCGTACCGCCATGCTTCTCGAGCGGGTCGGCCTCAGCCCCGCCCATGCCCGCTCCTACCCGCACCAGTTCAGCGGCGGCCAGCGCCAGCGCATCGCCATCGCCCGCGCGCTCGCGGTGACGCCGGATCTCGTGATCGCCGACGAGGCGGTCTCGGCGCTCGACGTCTCGGTGCGGGCGCAGATCCTCAACCTCCTTTCCGATATCCGCCGCGAGCAAGGGCTGTCGATGGTCTTCATCTCCCACGACCTCGGCGTCGTCCGGCACGTCGTCGACCGGGTCGCGGTCATGTATCGCGGCCGGATCGTCGAGAGCGGCCCGGCGGCGGCGGTGTTCCACACCCCGCGCCACCCCTACACGCGCGAGCTGCTCGAGGCGATGCCGGTGGCCCGGCCGGGCGGGCGGGGCGCGGC
>JAEVZM010000371.1 GCA_023392225.1 Pseudomonadota bacterium | reverse complement strand
GGGCGGCGCCTGGGGGGGGGGCGGCGTCGGCCGCCCCGCTGCTTTTTCGGCGCCGCGTGGGGGATGCGCCGTGGCCGGGCTCGGCCGGGATGATCGCCGCGCTGCCGCCGGCTAGCGGCGCGTCTTGCGCTCCTCAGCGAGGTGCCGGCCATAGGCGGCTTCCTGCTCGTCGCGGGTCTTGACCATCTCCTCGTACTTCTTCTTGGTGTCTTCCGACAACGTCACGTGCCGGACATTGCCGGATTTTCGCTGGGCCTTGGCCTTCTTGAACCGCCCGTTCGTGTCGCTCATGTCGGACCCCTCTTGCCGTCTTTTTTGGGAGGGCAATGTGGGGAAGTGCGCGGGAAAAGGATATGGCCTTGATCACACCAAGTTGTCGCAGCGTCGTCGTGCATGGCGGCGCGATGCCGAACAGTCGAATTGGACCAATGAAATGAAACTGTCATCGTAGCTTTGCTGCGGTGCCACGTACTCCACCTAGCGTCCGCGCTCTCCGCAAGATCGCAAGGAGCGCGACGCGAAATGAACGACACCTGGACCCCGGACGAGCACGGCGACGAGCGCCCGAGCAACCACTCCGCCAATCCCCACTTCGACGAGATCCTCGCCGCGCGGATCGACCGCCGCGGCGTGCTGCGCGGCGGCCTGGTCGCTGCGATCGGCGGCCTGTTCAGCACCACCATCCTCGGCGCCGGCGTGCTGCCGGGCACTGCCAAGGCCGACGCCGACATGACCCTGCTCGGCTTCAAGCCGGTGTCCGTGGGCCTCGAGGATGTGATCGTGGTGCCCGAGGGCTACCGCGCCGACGTCATCATCCCGTGGGGCGAGCCGATCATCGGCGACATGCCGGCGTTCAGCCTCGACAACACCGCCGACGACCAGGCGAACCAGATCGGCAGCCACCACGACGGGATGCACTTCTTCCCGATCGACATCAAGGAGACCGCGCCGGGCCGCTCGGACGACGGCCTCCTGGTCCTGAACCACGAGTATGTCGAGCCGCGCCTGATGCACCAGAGCATGGCCGGCGGCGACTACGACTCCGAGACCGTGCTCATCGTCGATGGCGTTCGCAACGCCGACGATGTCCGCAAGGAAGCGAACGCCCATGGCGTGAGCGTTGTGCACATCCGCAAGCAGGCGGACGGCACCTGGGCGGTCGAGCAGGACGCCCTCAACCGTCGCGTCACGGCGCTGACGCCGATGACCTTCTCCGGCCCGGTCGCCGGCACCGACTTCCTCAAGACCAAGTACAGCCCGGACGGCACCCGGACCCGCGGCACGATCAACAACTGCTCCAACGGCTTCACGCCCTGGAACACCTATCTCACTTGCGAGGAGAACTGGGCCGGCTACTTCCGCAACGGCGACACCGCCGACGGCAAGCCGAACCTGCCGCGTGAGCAGAGCCGCTACGGCGTGCCGACGAAGCAGGGGCGCTACGCCTGGGAGCTCGCCGAAGGCGCCCCGGACGAGTTCGTCCGCTTCGACCTCTCGACGAAGGCGGCCGCTCCGACCGAGGACTATCGCAACGAGGCGAACGGCTTCGGCTGGATCGTCGAGATCGACCCCTTCGACCCGGCCGCGGTGCCGGTGAAGCGGACGGCGCTCGGCCGCTTCGCCCATGAAGGCATCGTCTTCGCCCCCGCGGTCGAAGGCCAGCCGCTCGTCGCTTATTCCGGCGACGATTCGCGCTTCGAGTACATCTACAAGTACGTGTCGAGCTCGCCCTATGCCGCGAATGCGGACGGGAGCCTGCTCGATGACGGCACGCTCTATGTCGCGCGCTTCAATGCGGACGGCTCGGGCGACTGGCTGGCCCTCAAGTTCGGCGAGAACGGCCTGACCCCGGAGAACGGGTTCGCGAGCCAGGCGGACGTGCTGGTCAATACCCGCCTCGCGGCGGACCATGTCGGCGCCACCAAGATGGACCGTCCGGAATGGGGCGCCGTCGATCCCAAGTCCGGCGCCGTCTACTTCACCCTCACCAACAACAGCAAGCGGTCGCTGGCCCAGGTCGATCCGGCCAACCCGCGCGCCGTCAACATCTTCGGCCAGATCATCCGCTGGAACGAAGACGGCGAGGGCCATGGCGGCACCCGCTTCGCCTGGGATCTCTTCGTGCTCGCCGGCGACAAGGCGCAGAGCCGCACCTTTGCCGGCTCGGCGCTGGGCGAGGACGCGATCTTCGCCTGCCCGGACGGTCTCGGCTTCGACGCCGACGGCCGGCTCTGGATCCAGACGGACATCGGCGGCTCCGAGCAGAACAAGGGCCCGATGGAGCCCTTCGGCAACAACCAGATGCTCTGTGCCGATCCCAACACCGGTGAGGTTCGCCGCTTCCTGACCGGCCCCGTCGGCCAGGAAATCACCGGCTGGACCATGACGCCCGACCAGACGACGCTGTTCGTCAACGTCCAGCATCCGGGCGAGGGCACGTCCGCGGAGGACTTCGAGACCGGCAAGCTCGCCAGCCATTGGCCGACCGGAAGTGGCTATCCGCGTTCGGCGACGGTGGTGATCAGCAAGAGCGGCGGCGGCATCGTCGGCAGCTGAGGCTGCCCTCACGCCTGAAGATACAAATCCCCCGGAGGAAGCTCCGGGGGATTCTGTTTCCGGTCGACCGCGGGCGGCCGACCGGATCGCGCGGTCAGAAGGTGATGGCGCGGGTCGCTGCGAACGGCACGTCGTGGTCGTGGCCCTGGAGCGTCTGGCCGGGCTTGCCGAACAGCAGCCGTGCGCCGGCGAACACCTCCCAGCCGTGGCCGCCGTCATTGGTGTAGTACGTGCCGTCGCCGAAGAGGCTGATCGGGGTGCCCGCCAGGCGATGCTCGAGCCCGGCGGTCAGCCCCCAGGCGCTGCCGAGGTCGTTGTAGGTGACCGTGCCGGCGAGCCGGGTATCGGCGTTCCAGTACCAGCGTGCTTCCGCCGAGGCGGTCCAGAAGTCGCTGAAGCCGTCCGCCCAGGTGTAGGCGAGGAGGCCGAGGAAGGTCGTGGTCGGCAGGAACACCGCGCCCTCGGCGCCGAGGGTGAAGCCGCCGTCGCCGTCGAAGCTCGATCCGCCGAGGAGCAGGCCAGCCGCCGAGCGCTCGGTCTTGAGGTAGGTGTGGCTGAAGCCGCTATAGGTGTAGTAGCTGCCGCTCTCGAAGCCGGCGAGGCCGCCGACCTCGAATTCCTGGTTGAGGGTGCCGACCACCGGGATGTTGACGCGCGCCGCGCCCCAGACCTCGCCGGTGTCGCTGTCGTGCTTGTCGGTCTTGGCGTCCCACCAGTAGTAGCCGAGCGCGGCGAGCGCATCGCCCGAGACGAGGGACTGCTTGGCGTAGACCGGGCTGCCGCTCGGCGGCGGTGCCGCCTCGTAGACCAGCATGTCGGCCGCGACGGCGGGGCCTGCAAAAAGGCCCGCACACAGTCCGATCGCGATTCCGCTCCGCTTCATCGGTCGCCCTCCCGATCCGCGCGTCACAACGCTGACGCGTTACCGCGAAATCTACGCTCGTCGATGTCGAGGCGGCAAGGGGGCGGGGCTTTGCCCCCCGGGCCGCCCCGGCAGAGCGGCTACTCCGGCAGGCGGGCGACCGCGGCCTCGGTGCGGGCGAGGAGGGCCATCTGGTCCTCGCGGCTCTCGCGCTGTTCCTCGACGACCTCTTCCGGCGCCTTCGCCATGAACTGCGCGTTGCCGAGCTTGGCGTCGATCTTGGCGATTTCCTTGCGGATCTTGTCCGCCTCGCGCCCCAGGCGGGCGCGCTCGGCCTTGAGATCGATCACGCCTTCGAGCGGCAGCGAGATGGTCGCTTCCTCGACGAGTACCTGGACCGCGCCGGCGAGCGGCATGTCGGCCCGGGTGATGGCGTCGGCGCGCGCCAGACGCTTGATCACCACGTCGTGGGCGCGGAGGCGGTCCTGGGTGTCGGCATAGGCGCCGGAGACGACCAGCGGCACCATGGCCGCCGCCGGCACGTTCATCTCGGAACGGACGGAGCGGACCTCCGAGATCAACTTGATCAGCCAGTTGATCTCGGCCGCCGCCGAAGCGTCCTCGAACTCGGGCTGCGGCCACGCGCTGAGCGCCAGCACGCCGCGCTCGCCGCTGCGCGCCCACAGCTCTTCGGTGATGAACGGCATGAAGGGGTGGAGGAGGGCGACGATCTGGTCGAGCACGAAGGCGACGGTGGCGCGGGTCTCGTCCTTGGCCTCGCCGTCCTCGCCGTTGAGGACCGGCTTGGTGAGCTCGAGATACCAGTCGCAGAAGAGGTTCCAGGTGAAGCGGTAGATGGCGCCGGCGGCCTCGTTGAACTTGTAGGCCTCGATCGCCGTGCTGACCTCGCGGGCGGCGCGGGCGAGCTCGGTGACGATCCAGCGGTTCAGCGTCTCCTGGAGATGGGCCGGGTCGAAGCCCTCGGCCGGCCGGCAGTCATAGTGCTCGGCGAAGCGGGCGGCGTTCCAGAGCTTGGTCGAGAAGTTGCGGTAGCCCTCGACGCGGGACTCGGCGAGCTTGATATCGCGGCCCTGCGCCGCCATCGCGGCGAGCGTGAAGCGCACTGCGTCGGCGCCGTACTTGTCGATCAGCACCAAGGGGTCGATGACGTTGCCCTTCGACTTCGACATCTTGGCGCCCTTCTCGTCGCGGACGAGGGCGTGGATGTAGACGTCGCGGAACGGGACCTCTCCCATGAAGTGGAGGCCCATCATCATCATCCGGGCGACCCAGAAGAAGATGATGTCGAAGGCGGTGATCAGCACCGTGGTCGGGTAGTAGCGGCCGAGCTCCGGCGTCTGGTCCGGCCAGCCCATGGTCGAGAACGGCCACAGCGCCGAGGAGAACCAAGTGTCGAGCACATCCTCGTCGCGCGTGAGGGGCGTGCCTGGCCCGAGCTTGGCGTCGGCTTCCGCCTGCGCCTCTTCCTCGGTCGCGGCGACGAAGACGCTGCCGTCGGGCGCGTACCAGGCCGGGATCTGGTGACCCCACCAGAGCTGGCGCGAGATGCACCAGGGCTGGATGTTCTCCATCCACTCGAAATAGGTCTTCTCCCAGTTCTTGGGGACGAAGAC
>JAEVZM010000313.1 GCA_023392225.1 Pseudomonadota bacterium | reverse complement strand
GGCGGGGCGCCGCCGACAGCGAAGCCGGCGGCGCCCGGTATCGAAAGGCCTACTTCGGCGTGTTCTCGCCGGTCTGGGCCATCAGCTGCGGCGCGGTGAAGTTTAGGCCGCAGGGCGGGAAGGCGTTGGCCGCGAAGAAGTCCGCGGTCAGGTCGGGGAAGTAATCCTCGCCCGCCACCATGATCTCGTAGTTGGTGGTCGGGTTGGGGATCTTGACCAGCTGCGGGATCGGCTTGCCCTGAAGGGCGGCGATCGCCTCCTTCATGGCGATGGCGACCTGGGCCGGCGACTGGCCGTAGGAGAAGCCCTTGAGGCCCTGGTCGGCGAACTCCGCCATCTGGATGCGGAACAGGTTCTCGCCCTCGCCCGCGATCGGGATGAAGGGATGCTTGGCGTCGATCAGCGCCTGGACGGTGCCGTTGGTGCCGCCCTGGGTGAAGATGCCGTCGAACTGGCCGTGCGCGGCGATGGCGTCGGCGGTGGCCTTCTGCGAGTCGCCCGGCGCCCAGTTGCCGATCACCTCGACGATCTCGAAGTCCATGCCGTCGCCCTCGACGACGCTACGGAAGCCGTCATGGCGCTCCTGGTCGGCCGAGAAGCCCGGCACACCGCGGATCTCGAGCAGCTTGCCCTTGTTGCCGATGTGGTCGACCAGCCACTGGCCGCCCTGGACGCCCATGATCACCTGGTCCTGCGCGACGCCAGCCATCTTGTCGCCCTCGACCTGGTTGTCGAAGGCGATGAGCACGGTGCCCTTCTGGTTGGCGAGGCGGACGACCCGGTCCCAGCCCTTCGGCGTGTTGGGGTCGATCAGGACGGCGTCGAAGCCCTGGTTGATGAAGTCCTCGACCGCGCCGAGCTGGGCCGCCATGTCGGTGCCCACCGAGACGACCTTGAACTCCTTGAGGTTGTCCTTGATCTCCGGCAGCTCGGCATAGGCCTTGGCCGTCTGGATCATCTGAATGCGCCAGACGTTGCCGACGAAGCCGTTCACAACCGCGATCCGGTAGGGGCCTTCCTTGGCCGGCCACTGGAAGAACTTGGTGTCCTGCGACCACGGCACGAAGCACGTCGGGTCGGCACCCGGTCCGGACACCATCTCGGGGCCGGCCGCAAGCGCGGTGCCCGACATCAGGCCGACGGCCACGCCGGCAGCCAGAAGCATCGACTTCAAAGACATTCCTTCCTCCCTTGTCACTCAATTTTCGGTGGCCGCGAGGGCGCACCGCCTGAGCTATTTTGCGGCGACACTAGCATGCAATGTCGGAAAGCCAACCGGTTTCGCATCGTCGGATGATGGTTTTTGCTCAAGGCTGAAGACTATTCCAGCATCGACCCATCATATTCCCTCATCTAGCCGGCGAAGCGCGGCTCCGGCACGCCGCCGATGCCGACATCAAGGGCGAACAGTCCCCCTGCCTGGGGCTGGTCGCGAAGCTGCTCCGGCGTCAGGTCCCAGACCGCCGAGGTGACGTAGAGCGTGCGAAGGTCCGGGCCGCCGAACATGCAGCTCGTCGGCTTCTGCACCGGCAGCGGCACCACCCGGTCGAGCCCGCCGTCGGGCGCGTAGCGGGCGAGGCGCCAGCCGTCCCACTGGGCGTTCCAGAGATAGCCCTCGGTGTCGATGGTCGAGCCGTCGGGGCCGATGCCGGTGCCGGCGAGGTCGACGATCTGGCGGCGATTGGACACCGTGCCGGTCTCGGCATCGAAATCGAAGCGGTCGATGCGACCGTCGAGCGTGTCGGCGAAGTAGAGCGCGGTGTCGTCGAGACTCCAGACGATCGAGTTCGAGATGCCGATGCCGTCGAGCACCCGGGTGACGGTGCGATCGGGATCGACCCGGAAGAGGCTCGCCGAGTGGTGCGTCAGCCGGTCGTCCATGGTGCCGGTCCAGAACCGTCCCTGGCGGTCGCACTTGCCCTCGTTGAAGCGGTTGGTCGGCACCGGGTCCGGCCGGGCGATCCAGTCGATGTCACCGCTGTCGAGGTCGTAGAAGGCGATGCCGGAGGCGAAGGCGACAATCAAGCCGCCCTGCTCACGGAGCGCGAAGCAGGCGATACGCTCCGGCATGATCCAGCGATCGAGCCGACCGGTTGCCGGCGTCAGACGCTGCAGCAGCCTTCCCTCGATGTCGACCCAGTAGAGCGCCTGCTCGGCAACGTCCCATACCGGCACTTCGCCGAGCTTGTTCCGGCAGTCGACCACGCAGGCGACGGGTACCTTCGTTTCCACCACGACCGGCCCTCCCTTGCCAACCGCGAAAGATCGTATGAATGATACACATCCATAGTATCATTCGACAAGGCCGGATCACCCGGCCCTCAGCCCAGCACCCCGAGGGGAAACCTCCGTGAAGATCACCGCGATCCGTACCGTCGTCGTCAATGCCGAGATGCGCAACTGGGTCTTCGTCCGCGTCGAGACCGACGAGGCCGGCCTCTATGGCTGGGGCGAAGCGACCCTCGAGTGGAAGACCCGCGGCGTGGTCGGCGCCGTCGAGGACCTCGCGCCGCTCCTCATCGGCCGCGACCCGCGCGACATCGAGCAAGCGGTGCGGGTGATGAAGAAGCACTCGTTCTGGCGGCTCGGTGTGGTCGGCACGAGCGCCATCTCGGGCATCGAGCTGGCGCTGTGGGACATCTTCGGCAAGTCGCTCGGCCTACCGGTCTGGCGGCTGCTCGGCGGCAAGGTGCGCGACAAGGTGCGCGTCTACACCCATCTCGGCCTCGGCGACATGCGCGCGGTCTACGAGACGCTCGATGCGGCGCCGCTGGTCGAGCATGCGCGCAAGGTCGTCGAGAAGGGCTACACCGCGTTCAAGGCGGTGTTCATCCCCTACACCCACTACCACGCGCCGGTCGCCGAGGTGGCGAAGGTGGCACGAATGATGGAAGCGCTCCGCGACGCGGTCGGCCCCGACATCGAGATCATGGTCGACTTCCACGGCCGGCCGGCCTCGCCGGGCGCGGCGCTCGCCTATATCGAAGCGCTCGCGCCGGGGCGCCCGATGTTCGTCGAGGAGGTGCTGCCGCCGGGCGAGACGGCGAGCCTCGCCGCAGTCTCGGCCAAGACCAGCGTGCCGATCGCCACCGGCGAGCGCCTGATCGACCGCATCGAGTTCGACGAGCTGTTCCGCAC
>JAEVZM010000234.1 GCA_023392225.1 Pseudomonadota bacterium | reverse complement strand
TTCCGACAGCGACGGATGCGGATGGCAGATGCGGCCGATGTCCTCGGCGGCCGCCTTGAACTCCATGGCCGCGACCGCCTCGGCGATGAGGTCCGACGCATTGGCGCCGATCACGTGCACCCCGAGGATCTCGTCGGTCTTCTCGTCCGCGATCACCTTGACGAAGCCCTCGGGCGTGCCCATGCCGAGTGCCCGGCCATTGGCGGAGAAGGGGAACTGGCCGGCGCGAAACGCCCGACCTTCCGCCTCGAGCTGGGTTTCGTTCTTGCCGACCCAGGCGATCTCGGGCGCGGTGTAGATCACCCAGGGGATGCAGTTGTAGTCGATGTGCGGCTTCTGCCCTGCGATCAGCTCCGCCACCATCACGCCCTCGTCCTCCGCCTTGTGGGCGAGCATCGGGCCGCGGATCACGTCGCCGAGCGCGTAGACGCCCTCGACCGTGGTGCGGAAGTGATCGTCGACGACGATCCGGCGGCGCTCGTCGAGCGCGATGCCGGAATCCTCGAGGCCGAGACCCTCGGTGTAGGGCCGGCGGCCGATGGCGACGAGCACGATGTCCGCTTCCAGCGTCTCCTGCGCGCCGCCGGCGGCGGGCTCGATGGCGACCTTGAGCACCTTGCCGGACTCGTCGACGCCGGCGACCTTGCTCGACAGCTTGAACTCTATGCCCTGCTTGGCGAGGAGGCGCTGGCCCTGCTTGGCGAGCTCGCCATCCATGCCGGGCAGGATGCGGTCGAGGAACTCGACCACGGTCACCTCGGCGCCGAGGCGGCGCCACACCGAGCCGAGCTCGAGGCCGATGACGCCGGCACCGACCACGACCAGCCGCTTCGGCACCTCCGACAGCGACAGCGCCCCGGTCGAGGAGACGACCCGCTTCTCGTCGACGGTGACGCCCGGCAGCGGCGTCCATTCCGAGCCGGTGGCGATGACGATCGCCTTCGCCTCGATCTCGCTCGTCGCCCCGTCCGGCGCGGTGACCTTGACCTTGCCCTGGCCGGCGACCGCGCCGGTGCCGCGGATGCCCTCGATCTTGTTCTTCTTGAAGAGGTAGGCGACGCCGGTGACGTTCGATTCGACAACCGCGTCCTTGTGGCCCAGCATCGCGCCGAGGTTCAGCTTCGGCTTGCCGACGTCGATGCCGAGGCCGGCGAAGTCATGCCCGGCCTTCTCGAACATCTCGGAGGCGTGGAGCAGCGCCTTGGACGGGATGCAGCCGACATTGAGGCAGGTGCCGCCATAGGTCGGGTCCTTCTCGACCACCGCGACGCTGAGCCCCAGCTGCGCGGCGCGTATCGCGCAGACATAGCCGCCCGGCCCGCTTCCGATGACGACGAGATCATAGCTCATGGGATTTCTCTCAGGTTAGCTCGCGAGCGCGATCAGCGCGGCCTGCTTCTCGGCCTTCTCGCGCAGGGTATTGGAAGCAAAATCGAGCTGGGGACGGCCTTCCTCGGCCGGCCACTCGATCGAATGGCCGAATTCGCTCACCCTCACCATGTCGAACATCGCCGGGTCCTGGAGAGGGGCGAAGACCTTGCCACGCGCCATGACGGGCCTCATGTCGACGAGGCCCGTGTAGCCGTCGTCCCATGTGATCTTCAGCACGCCATGGATGACCGGGGCGGCAGACACGATGCGGGGAAGCTTCTTCGTCATGCGATCTTACCCGGATCCTCGCTGGAGGAGCACAGGGCCCACGCCCGCATCAATTCCGGCAAGCGCGGCTTCGCCCAAGCCAGAACCTTCCGATATTGCGGCCGCGGAAACCAGCCCTCGATGATCTCGAGCGTTTGAATCTCGATCACCGCGACATGCTCCGCATACTCGACGTGAAAGTGAGGTGGCGGATGCTCATCCCAATAGAACTGGACCTTGATGCCGTCGAAGACCGCAACGAGCGGCATCGCCAGTCGCCGTTCTAGAGGTCGAGCACCAGCCGCTCGGGATCCTCGAGCACTTCCTTGACGCGGACGAGGAAGGTCACGGCCTCCTTGCCGTCGACGATGCGGTGGTCGTAGCTGAGCGCCAGGTACATCATCGGCCGCGCCTCGATCTTGCCGTCGACCACCATCGGCCGCTCCTGGATCTTGTGCATGCCGAGGATGCCCGACTGCGGCGCGTTGAGGATCGGCGTCGACATCAGCGAGCCGTAGATGCCGCCATTGGTGAGCGTGAAGGTGCCGCCCTGCATCGCCTCGATCGACAGGGTGCCGTTGCGGGCCTCCTTGGCGAGGTCGGCGATGCCCTTCTCGATGCCGGCGATCGATAGCCGGTCGGCATCGCGCACCACCGGCACCACGAGGCCGCGCTCCGTCGAGACCGCGACGCCGATGTGATAGTAGTTCTTGTAGACGATGTCGGTGCCGTCGATCTCGGCATTGACCGCCGGGATGTCCTGGAGCGCCTGGACGCAGGCCTTCACGAAGAAGCCCATGAAGCCGAGCTTCACGCCGTGCTTCTTCTCGAACACGTCGCGATAGCGCGAGCGGAGCGCCATCACCGCGGTCATGTCCACCTCGTTGAAGGTGGTGAGCATGGCGGCGGTGTCCTGCGCCTCCTTGAGGCGGAGGGCGATGGTCTGGCGGAGCCGGGTCATGCGCACCCGCTCCTCGCGGGACGCATCGTCCGGTGCCGACGGGGCGCGGACCGTGACCGGCTTCGACGCCGGCTTGTCGGCCAACAGCGCGTCGGCCTTGGTGATCCGCCCGCCCTTGCCGGTGCCGGCCACCGCATCGGCGGAGATGCCCTTCTCGGTGAGGATCTTGGCGGCCGACGGCGCGGTGCCGGCCGGCGCGGACGGCTTGGCGGCGGCCGCGGACGGCGCGCGCAGCTTGGTCTCCTCGGGACCGGCGGCGATCGGCTTGGTGGTCTCGGTCTTCTCGTCGGGCCGGCCGGCCGGTGCCGCGGCACCTGCATCGGCGTTGATCGCGCCCAGCACCGCACCGACGCCGACGGTTCCACCGGCCTCGATCGCGATCGACTCGATCACGCCCGACGCCGGCGCCGGAACCTCGAGCGTGACCTTGTCGGTCTCGAGCTCGACCAGCGGCTCATCGGCCTTCACCACGTCGCCGACCTTCTTGAACCACTGGCCGACGGTTGCCTCGGTTACCGATTCGCCAAGGGTCGGAACCCGGATGTCCATTGCCTGTTGTCTCCTTTCGGCCGCCGCCTCAGGCGGCGAGCGCCTCGTCGAGGAATGCGTGCAGCTGCTGAAGGTGCTTGGACATCAGCCCGGTCGCGGTCGCGGCGGACGCGGCGCGGCCGGCATAACGGGCCCGGCGGCTCTTGCCGCCGACCTGCTCCAGCACCCATTCGAGATAGGGCTCGGCGAAGGACCACGCCCCCATGTTCTTCGGCTCCTCCTGGCACCACACGACGTCGGCATTGCGGAACCGTGACAGCTCGTGGATCAGGGCCTTGGCCGGGAACGGATAGAGCTGCTCCAGGCGGAGGATGTAGATGTCGTCGATACCGCGCTTCTCGCGCTCCTCATAGAGATCGTAGTAGACCTTGCCCGAGCAGAGGATCACCCGCCGCATCTTGTCGTCCGCGACCAGCCGGGTCGCTTCGCCCTCGCGGCACTCGGCGTCGTCCCAGAGGAGACGATGGAAGGTCGAATCCGGCCCCATCTCGTCGAGGCTCGACACCACCCGCTTGTGGCGCAGCAGCGACTTCGGCGTCATCAGGATGAGGGGCTTGCGGAACTCGCGCTTCAGCTGCCGGCGGAGGATGTGGAAGTAGGTGGCCGGGGTCGTGCAGTTGGCGACCTGCATGTTGTCCTCGGCGCAGGCCTGGAGGAACCGCTCGAGCCGGGCGGAGGAATGCTCCGGCCCCTGGCCCTCGTAGCCGTGCGGCAGGAGCATGACCAGCGCCGACATGCGCAGCCACTTGCGCTCGCCCGACGAAATGAACTGGTCGATGATGACCTGGGCGCCGTTGACGAAGTCGCCGAACTGCGCTTCC
>JAEVZM010000221.1 GCA_023392225.1 Pseudomonadota bacterium | reverse complement strand
TCGAGGACTTCATCTCCGACCGCGCCAACCACTTCCCTCGCATCGAGGCCGCCGCCGAAGCGACCCTCGCCGACCTCGGCGGCACCCCGCCATCGCTCGACGCCCTCGCCGCCCGGCTGTCGGAGCGGCACGGCATCGCGCTCGCGCGCGTCCCGGCAGCCGACGTCCAGCCCTCGGGCGAGCGGCTCGATGCCGGTGCCCGTACCTTCCGCATCTCCGACGGCCTCACCCGGCGAAGCGCTCGCTTCCGCCTCGCCCGACTGCTCGGCGCGCTCGAGCATGGCGCCCTCCTCGACACCGTGAGCGCCGAGGGCGGCATGTCCTCGCCCGACGCCACCGCGCGTCTCCGGCGGGCGCTCGCCAGCTACTTCGCCGCCGCGCTCCTCATGCCCTACGAGGTGTTCCGCGACGCCGCGGTCGCGACCCGCCACGACCTCGCCCGGCTCGGCGCCCGCTTCGACGCCTCGTTCGAGCAGGTCTGCCACCGGCTGGCGACGCTCCGCCGGCCCGGCGCCGAGGGCGTGCCGATCCATTTCCTGCGCACCGACATCGCCGGCAACATCTCCAAGCGTTTCAGCGGCTCGGGCCTCCGCCTGCCGCGCTATGGCAGCGCCTGCCCGCGCTGGGTGATCCACGAAGCCTTCACCGCGCCGGGCCGGATCGCCACCCAGGTCGCCGCCCTCCCCGACGGCGAGCGCTACCTGTTCCTCGCCCGCGCCGAGGTGCCGGTCGAGCGCTTCGGCCAGTGCCATGCCGTGATGATCGGCGCCTCGCTCCGCGAGGCCCGCCACTTCGTCCATGCCGACGGGCTCGACCTCGCGGCCCCGGAGCTCGCGACGCCGGTCGGCATCACCTGCCGACAGTGCCCGCACGAAGCCTGCGCCTCGCGTGCCGCCGAGCGGATCGACCTGCCGCCCGGCGTCACCACAACTCCCGGATGACAGCTTCGCCGCCGCGCGCTAACCTTTTCGTCCAAAAGCACAACAAGACCGCCGCGGACAGCGGCCGGCTCCAGGGGGAGGTTGCGTGGCGCCGTCCATTCTCGTCGCCGAGGACGAACGCAATCTGGTCGAGGCGCTGTCGTTCCTGATGCAGCGCGCCGGCTACGACGTCCACGTCGCCCGCGACGGGCCGGCGACGGTCGAGATGGCGCGGCGACTCAAGCCGGACCTGGTGCTGCTCGACGTCATGCTCCCCGGCCTCGACGGCTTCGCCGTGGTCGAGGCACTCAACCGCGAGCCGGCGCCCAAGCGCCCCCGCATCATGATGCTCACCGCCAAGGGCCACGAGAAGGACCGGCGGAAGGCCGAGGCGCTCGGCGTCGACGACTACGTCACCAAGCCGTTCTCCAACCGCGACGTGGTCGAGCGCGTCCGCAGTCTCCTCTCGGGCTGAGCGCCAGCGATGCCAGGCCGGGGACGCCTCGTCGATCGCAGCTTCGTCCTCACCGTCCTCGCCTTCGTCCTCCTGACGCCGCCGATCGTCACCATCTTCAACGTGCCGGTGCTGGTGCTCGGCGTCCCCCTCCTCCACGTCTACTGCTTCGCCGTGTGGCTGGTCGCGATCGTCGCCGGCGCGCGCCTCGCCGCCGGCCTCCGCCGCGAGGAGGCCGAGCCGGGACGGCCCGAGGACGCCGCGCGCCAGGACCCGGGGACGCGCGAGGGATGACGCTTCTCAGCACCCCCACCGTGGTCGTGGTGTCCCTCGCCTACCTGGTGCTGCTCTTCACCATCGCCTGGTATGGCGACCGCCGCGCCGACAGCGGACGGAGCCTCATCCGCTCGCCGGTGGTCTACACCTTCTCGCTCGCGGTCTACTGCACCTCGTGGACCTTCTACGGCGCGGTCGGCACCGCGGCGCGACGCGGCATCGAGTTCCTCACCATCTATACCGGGCCGACGGTGGTGTTCCTCGGCTGGTGGTTCCTCCTCCGGAAGATCGCCCGCATCTCGAAGTCGCAGCGCATCACCTCGATCGCCGACTTCATCGCCTCGCGCTACGGCAAGAGCGCCCGGCTCGGCATGCTGGTCACCGTCATCGCGATGGTCGGCACGATGCCCTACATCGCGCTCCAGCTGAAGGCCGTCTCGACCAGCTTCACGGTGCTGGTCAACTACAGCCATTTCGGCGACCTCAGCGAGACGCTGTTCGCCACGCCCTCCTCGATCCTCACCGACGCCGCGCTCCTTACCGCGATCGGCATGGCGGTGTTCGCGATCCTCTTCGGCACCCGCCACATCGACGCCAACGAGCATCACGAGGGCATGGTCGCGGCGATTGCCTTCGAATCCTGCGTCAAGCTTTTCGCGCTGCTTGCGGTCGGCTTCTTCGTCGTCTTCGCCCTCGGCTCGGCCGGCGGCAAGGAGGCGCAGATGGCCTCGGCCTGGAAGGACCTGATCGGCTTCCCCGAGGGCGGCGGGTCGCGCTTCCTCACCATGACCTTCCTGTCGATGGCGGCGATCGTCTGCCTGCCGCGCCAGTTCCACATCGCCTTCGTCGAGAACGTCGACGAGCGCCACATCGCCACCGCCTCGTGGCTGTTCCCGCTCTATCTCTTCCTGATGAGCCTCTTCGCGCTGCCGATCGCCGCCGCCGGGCTCTCGTTCCTCTCGCCCGAGGCCAACCCGGACTTCTACGTCCTCACCGTGCCGATGACGCAAGGCCAGCACGGGCTGGCGCTGCTCGCCTTCATCGGCGGCCTGTCCTCGGCGACGGCGATGGTGGTGGTCGCGGCGATCGCGCTCTCGACCATGATCTGCAACGACCTGGTGATGCCGGTGCTGCTCCGCATCCGCCGGCTCCGGCTCGATGCGCGCGGCGACCTCTCGGGCCTGCTGCTGGCCATCCGCCGCATCTCGATCTTCCTCGTCATGCTGCTCGGCTACGCCTACTACCGGCTGACTGGCGAATCCGGCCCGCTCGCCCAGATCGGCCTCGTCTCCTTCGCCGTCGCCGCCCAGTTCATCCCCGGCATCGTCGGCGGCCTGTTCTGGAAGAACGCCACCCGCGCCGGCGCCGAGACCGGGCTGGTGCTCGGCTTCCTCACCTGGGCCTACACGATGCTGGTGCCGCTGCTCGTGCGGAGCGGCGTCATACCGGAGGCGATCCTCGATCCCGGCCCGTGGGGGCTCAGCTTCCTCCGGCCCGAGGCGCTGTTCGACCTCGACGGCTGGGACCCGCTGACCCATGCCCTTTTCTGGAGCATGGCGGCCAATATCGGCGGCTACGTGCTGGTCTCGCTCTATTCGCGTCAGGACGCGCTCGAGCGCATCCAGGCGACGATCTTCGTCGACGTCTTCCGCCGCCCGCCGGCCGAGGCGCAGGTCTGGCGGCGATCGGCGGCGATCGACGACCTCTACACCCTCCTCCAGCGCTTCATCGGTCCCGAGCGCGCCGCCCGCGCCTTCGCCGACAATGCCGCCGTCCGCGGCGAGCATCCGGTGAGCCGTCCCGAGGCCGATGCCGACCTCATCGCCTTCGTCGAGCGTCAGCTCGCCGGCAGCGTCGGCGCCGCCTCGGCGCGCGGCATGGTCGCCTCGGTCGCCAAGGGCGAGCTGCTCGGCTTCAACGAGGTGGTGGCGATCCTCGAGGAGACCCAGCAGGTCATCGCCCACAGCCGCGAGCTCGAGCAGAAGTCGCGCGAGCTCGAGGCCACCGCCGCCGAGCTCACCCGCGCCAATGCCCAGCTCAAGGAGCTTGACCTCCTCAAGGACGACTTCCTCTCCACCATCAGCCACGAGCTGCGCACGCCGCTCACCTCAATCCGCAGCTTCTCGGAGATCCTCAACGAGGCGGGGGGCGTCGGCGAGGCCCAGGCGCAGCGCTATCTCGCCATCATCTCCAGCGAGACCCAGCGCCTCACCCGCCTCCTCGACACCATCCTCGACCTGACCCGGCTCGAGCAGGGCGAGGCCGACTGGCGGATCGAGCCGTTCGACGCGAAGGCGACGCTCGAGGACGCCGTCGCCGCCACCGGCGGCCTGTTCGGCGCGTCGAATGCCGCCCTCGAAGTGCACATCGAGCCGGCGACACGACCGCTCCGCGCCGACCGCGACCGCATGATGCAGGTCTACATCAACCTCCTCTCCAACGCGGCGAAGTTCTGCGACCCCGAGCACGGCCACGTCGTCGTGGTCGGCAAGCCGGTGGCCGACGGCTACCTGGTCGAGATCAGCGACAATGGCGAGGGCATCAGCGCGGCCGACCAGGCGCTGATCTTCGAGAAGTTCGCCAAGGCCCGGGAGCGCAACACCGGGCGCCCCTCCGGCAGCGGCCTCGGCCTCACCATTTCGCGCCACCTCGTCGAGCATCACGGCGGGCGGATCTGGGTGAAAAGCACGCCCGGCGAGGGCGCGACCTTCTCGGTGTTCCTGCCCGAGGCCCGCGCCGCGGCGTGAGGCGCTATCCCGCCTGCCGGTCGTAGAGCGCGCGGACGGTGTCGATCGTGTCGGCCTCCTCCGGGCGCTTGTCGGTCCGGTGGGCCTTCACCCGGGCGAAGCGGAGCGCCAGCCCGCCCGGATAGTGCGGGCTCGCCTGGATGTCGTTGAAGGCGATCTCGACGAGCAGCTCCGGCCGGACTTGCACGACATGGCCGTCGCCGCCGACCGCGAGCTTCTGGAGGTGCTCGGTCTGCCAGGCGAGCATCGCGTCCGTCATCCCCTTGAACGTCTTGCCGAGCATGACGAACCCGCCCGTCGCCGGGTCGTAGGCGCCGAGATGGAGGTTCGAGAGCCAGCCGCGGCGCCGCCCGTGGCCCCATTCCGCGGCGAGGACCACGAGGTCGAGCGTGTGGGCGCGCTTGATCTTCAGCCATCCCGCACCGCGCCCGCCGGCCTCGTAGGGCGCGTCCGGCGCCTTGGCCATCACGCCCTCGTGGCCGTCGGCGAAAGCGCGGTCGACGAAGGCGCGGGC
>JAEVZM010000105.1 GCA_023392225.1 Pseudomonadota bacterium | reverse complement strand
GCCGCGCCGGGGGGGGGGCGCGGGGGGGGGCGCCGTGCGCCGCCGCCACCTCGGCAGCCCGGGCCGGGTCGACGTCGACCACGGCGACAAGATCGGCCCTGTCATGGGCCGCGTAATGGCGCACATGGTGCGCTCCGAAGTAACCGAGGCCGACGACACCGACCCGAATTGGCCTCAGCTCCGCCACGCGCCCTGTTCCACCTTCCCTGCCGCTCGCGATTCGAGCCGGACAGTAGCGACCCGGCCGCCGCAGCGCACATAAACGATTGCACGCCGCTGAAATATGCTGCGAGCCCTCACAGCAGGCCGAACCACCACCCGGCGAGGCCGAGGAAGACGAAGAACCCGGCGACGTCGGTGACCGCCGTGACGATCACACCCGAGGCCGGTGCCGGGTCGACGCCGAGCCGGTCGAGGGCGAGCGGGACCGTTGCGCCGGCGAGGCCCGCGACCAGCAGGCAGACCACCAGCGCGACGCCGATCACCACCCCGATCTGCACGTCGCCAAACCACAGGCCGGCGCCCAGGCCGACCACCAGCGCCACCACGCAACCGTTGATCAGGCCGACCAGGAGCTCGCGCCCGATGGCGCGAAACGCCGTCCGGGCCGCGATATCGCGGGTCGCGATCGAGCGGATGGTGACGGTCATCGCCTGGATCGCGGCGTTGCCGCTCATCGAGGCGACGATCGGCATGAGGATGGCGAGCGCCACCATCTGCCGGATGCTGGCGCCGAACAGGCCGATGACGCCCGCCGCGAGGAAGGCGGTGACGACGTTGACCAGAAGCCACGGGATGCGGCTCCGCGCCACGTAGCGGATCGTATCCGAGGACTCCTCGTCGCCGAGGCCGGCGAGGCGCCGGATGTCCTCCTCCGCCTCCTCCTCGATGACGTCGACGATGTCGTCGATGGTGATCACCCCGACCATCCGCTCGTCGTCGTCGACCACCGGCGCGGTGACGAGGTTGTAGCGCTGGAACAGCCGGGCGACGTCCTCCTGGTCGTCGGTCGCCTTTACCGTCCGGACCTCGGACTCGGTGATTGATTCGATCGTCGTCGGCCGCTTGCTGCGCAGCAGCCGGTCGAGCGCCACGGTGCCGACCAGATGGTGGGCGGCATCGACCACGAACAGGAGGTAGAACTCGTCGGGAAGATCCTCCTCCTCGCGCATGTAGTCGATGGTCTGGCCGACATCCCAGAACGGCGGCACGGCGATGAAGTCCGTCTGCATCAGACGGCCGGCCGAGTCCTCGGGATAGGTCAGGCTCCGGGTCACCGCAGCGCGCTCGACCGGGGGCAGTTCGGCGAGAATCTCCGCCTGCTCCGCCGGCTCGAGATCCTCGAGCAGCGTCACCGCATCGTCCGATTCGAGATCGCGGACGCCCTCGGCCACCGTCTTCGCCGGCAGCCCCTCGAGGATCTGGACGCGCAGCGTGTCGTCGAGCTCGGTGAGCGCGGTGAAGTCGAAGCCTTCGCCCAGCATCCGGATGAGCGTGGTCCGCTCGTCGGGAGTGAGGACCTCGATCAGTGCCGCGAGGTCGGCCTCGTGGAGTTCCTCCGCGAGCGCACTGAGCGCCGCCGTGTCAGCGGACTCGATCGCGGCACGGACATTGGCCACGAAGGCATCGGTGAGGTGGCCGTCCTCGTCGCGGATCGGCGCCGCCACGGGGTCCTGGCCACCCTCGGCCGTGGTGGTCTCATCCGCCAAGCCGTGCTCCCGCGATTTCCAAGGTTGCGCCGCGTCCCCCCCGGACTAGCCGAGGCCGCTGCATTGCACAAAGGAAATCGCCGCACATCGGCTATGTGGTGCCGGCCGGCTTCGGCCAGTAGGTGCCGAAGCACCACACATTGCCCTCGAGATCGCGGACGATGAACTCGCGGCTGCCGTAGCTCCGTTCTGTGAGCCCCTCGAGAATGGTGACGCCGGCCGCCTCGGCCCGGGCGAACAGAGCCTCCGCATCGTCGATGGCGATGTAGAGCGACTTCGCGCCGGGCATGATCGTGCTGCCGACCATCGCGCCATAGGCATCGTCGGCGATGGTGCCGAGCATGATCATCGACGATCCGTAGGCAAGCTCGGCATGTCGGACCGTACCCGATTCATCGTCGTAGCGGGCTTGGACGGTGAAACCGAAAATGCTGGTGAGCCAGTCGATCATCGCCCCGGCGTCCCGGTAGCGGAACGTCGGGTAGATGCGGGGTGCTTGGTCGAGGCCAGTCATGGGGGAGAATGCTCCTTCACTAGGGATGACGCCCGATCCATGCCATCGGTTCCCTCGCTCGGGATTGAACGAATGTTACCGGCCCGCGCCCTCCGCTGCCGGCGCCTCGCCACGCCATCGGCCGGGCGTCGATCCGGCCAGCGCCATGAACTCGCGGACGAGATGCGCCTGATCGGCATAGCCGCTGGCGGCGGCGACATCGGCCCAGCCGGAAGCGGCACCGGACGAAGCCATCGCCTGCGCCCGGCCGAAACGGGCGATGCGGGCGACCGTCTTGGGCGGCAGCCCGACCTCCTCGTGGAACCTTGCGGCCAGATGCTTGCGGCTCCACTCGAGGCGGGTGGCAAGCGCCTCGACCCGCACCGCGCCGCCGCTCTCGACGATCCGCCGGTAGGCCCAGGCGATGGCGGGGCTGGCACCGCCCTCCCCGAGAAGGCGTGGACGAAGCGCCGCCTCGACCAGCGCAAAGCGCCGGCGCCAGCTCCGCTCCTGCCCGAGCCGCTCGCCGAGATCGGCCAGCTCCGGCTCGTCGAGCTGGTCGAGGCGCACCAGGCGGTCGCTGAAGGCCTGCATCGGCCTGCGGAAAAAGCGATAGGCACCGAGCGGCGTCAGGTCCCCCTGGAGGCAGTGCGCGGCGCCGGCCGAGGCGATCCGCACCGGCCCGCGGGTGAGCCCGCCGGTGAAGCTCGGCATGCGATCCTCCGGACCGGGATCACGGCCGAGGGCCAGCGCAAACGGCTCGCCGAAGCTGAAGATGAGCGGCACCACCAGAGACGCGGTCTCGGTCATCCGGATCGGACGGCGGACGGTCTCGCGATAGCCGGTGATGCGGCTCACGAGCCCGGCGAGCTCGCCGGGGACGGCATGCCGGAGGAGGACATCTCCCGTCCCGCCCGCAAGGCCGTGCTCCACATCGTCGACGAAACCGGTCATCACCGTGCTCCCATCGGGCAACCTAGCGCAGGCGGGCGGCAAGTCACGCCCCCGGTGCGGCGTGCCGCAACGTCCGGAGGCCAGGCCTAGAAGCGCCAGATCAGCGGCACGTAGAACACCGAGATCACGAAGAACCAGATGAGCAGCGGCAGGCCGAGCTTCCAGTAGTCGCCGAACTGATAGCCGCCGGGCTGCATCACCATGAGGTTGGTCGGGGTGGCGATCGGGGTGAGGAAGGCCGCCGCCGAGCCGACCGCGAGGCTCATCAGGACCGGCCGCGGCGAGATGCCCATGCCGACCGCGGCGGCAATGGCGACCGGGATCATGATCAGCGCCGTGGCGGTGTTGGAGATGAGCTGCCCCATGATGGCGGTGACGACGAACAGCCCGGCCAGCAGCGCGAACGGCCCGGCATCGCCGACCACCCGGATCAGGCCGTCGGCCAGCATGTCGGCAGCGCCGGAAACGGTCATCGCCGTCGACAGCGGCATCATCGCGCCGACGAGGATCACCGTCGTCCACTCGATCGAGCGGTAGGCCTGGTCGACCCGCATGATGCCGGTGAGGACGATGGCGCCGGCAGCGAGCAGGCCCGCCACGGCCGGTGGCACGATGCCGGTGGCGAGCAGCACCACCATGGCGAGGAGGATGACGATCGCCTGCGTCGCGCCCTGCCCCAGCGGCACGGCCTGGCGCCGCACCAGGTCGGGAGAATCGACGACGACGACGTCGGGATCGTCGAGGCGGATGTCGAGCGCCTTCCAGGTTCCCTGCAGCAGCAGGCTGTCGCCGGCCTGAAGCGCGATGCTGCCGCGCTCGCGCACGTCCGGCACCGGTACGATGGTCTCGCCGGCGCGCTGGATGGCGAGCACCACGAGATCCCCGCTCTCGGTCACCATTCCCGGGAACGCCGTCCGCCCGATCAGCTTGGAGCGTGGCGGAATGAGCACCTCGGCGAGCCCCGAGCGGGCGTTGAACAGCACGCTCTCGCCGCGGCCGTCATCCGTCTCGTCACGGAAGGCGAGATGCATCTCCGCGGCAAGCTCGGCCGCGGGCTCCGGCTCGCCCCGTACCAGGAGGACGTCGCCTTCGGCGATCGTGGCGCGCTTGAGCGGCTGGCCGGTATCCTTGTCCTGGACGGCGATCAGCTCGAGGCCGGCGATCCCGCCGAGCGCCAGCGTCGCCCGCTCCGCCCCGACATAGGGCGAGCTCGCCCGGATGCGGAGCTGATAGATGCCGCTCGCCAGCCCGTACTGCTCGACCAGCGTCTTGGCGTGGCGGCTGAAATCGGCCGGCATGGTGGCGCCGTTCCGGTTCGGCAGGAGGTAGCGGCCGAACAACACCATGATCAGGATCGCGCCGGCGAGCGTCGGAATGCCGGCGAGCGCGAACTCGAAGAAGCCGAAGCCGCCGACGCCGGCATCGATCGCCGCCTCCGAGACGAGCACGTTGACCGGCGTTCCGGTCAACGCCAGGAGCGAGCCGGCATGGGCCGAGAACACCATCGGCATCAGGAGCTGCGATGAGTGCCACTTGAGCCGGACGGCGATCACCACCACCACCGGCAGCAATGCCGCCACCGCGCCGTTGACCGTGATCAGCGCGGTCAGAACGGCCACCAGCACCATCATCAGGACGAGAAGCCGGGCCCGGCTGTCCTCGCCGGCATAGCGGATGAGGAGCTGCCCCGCCCAGGCGGTGACGCCGGTCATCTCCAGCCCGGCGCTGACCACGAAGAGCGAGGCGATGAAGAGCACGGCCGGGTCGCCGAAGCCGGCGAGCGCCTGATTGAGGTCGAGGACGCCGGTGGCCCAAAGTGCCAGCGACGTGAAGATCGCCACAAACACGACCGGCAGCCTGTTCCACACGAACAGGACGACGACGATGGCGATGATACCCGCAGTCGCGGTGATCGGATCCAAGATGGGTTACTCCGTCGCTGCGGTGCAGCAATCGTTATGCGCGGGACCGGCTCAGTCGTCCAGTGTCGCCAGCAGGACCGCGAGCCGGCAGCCGGTCACGTAGTCGGGAATGTCGACATATTCCTTCACGGTGTGGATCTCGGCCTGCCCGGCCGAGATGGTCACCGTCGGGATGCCGGCCTTGTCGAGCCAGTTGGCGTCGAGACCGCCGTTCGAGAAGACGTGGTTCGGCGCGATCCCCAGCATGCCGAGCGCCTGGTCGGCGCGGCGGATCACCGACGCGTTCTCGTCGAGCCGGAACGGCGGGTAGGCCGTCTCCTGCTTGAACGCGACCTTGGCCGTGTCGCCGCCACTGTCCGTGACCTCGGCCGCCGCCTTCTCGAAGGCGACGCGATAGCCGTCGGCGATGTCCTTGGCGAAGGCAGCGTCGGGGCTGCGGGCCTCGCCGCGCAGCCACGCATAGTCGGTGACGACGTTGGTGGCATCGCCCGCGGCGACTAGACCTTCCTTGCCGCCGAAGATGCCGACATTGCTCGAGCCGAAGCCGCGCGGCGTTTCGACCTTGCCGAACCAGCCGGCCTTCCGCACCTCGACCAGGCCAAGCGAGGCGACCATCGTTGCCGAAATGCCCTTCTCCGGGGCGACGCCGGCGTGCGAGGCCTTGCCGACGATCGCGACCTCCCAGTTCTCCTGGCCGACGGCGCCGATGATGAGGTCCGCCGGCTTCTGGCCGTCGACATTGACGCACATCGCGACGTCGCCGAGGTCCTTCCGGTTCAGCTCGCGCGCACCGTGGAGGCCGCTCTCCTCCCGCACCGTGAACAGGAAGGTGAGCGTCGGATGGGGCAGCTTGTGGCGGATCAGCGTCTCGGCAACCGTCACCAGCACCGCACAGCCGGTGCGGTTGTCGCCGCCGAGCGCGGTGGTGCCATCCGAGACGATGCGATCGCCCTCGCGCCGCGGCTTTGCCCCGGCGCAGAGCGGCACGGTGTCGAGGTGGCACGAGAACAGGATGCCGGCGCCGGAGCGTGTGCCCGGCAGGGTCGCGATCAGGTTACCGGTCTCGGTCGGCAGCGGAATGCGCGTGTTCGCGTCGTCGAAGCGGATGTTCTCCACCGGGATCCCGGCCCGCTTCAGCGCCGCGACGACCGTCTCGGCGATCTTCGCCTCGTGCCCGGTGACGCCCTCGACCTCGAGAAGCTCCATCAGCAGGTCGACGGCGGCATCGGCATCGACCAGATCGGCGGCATTGCTCATCGGTCCATTCTCCCTGACAGCCGCGCTCAGAGGCCCCACGGCAGGCCGAGGATCTGCCAGACGGCGAACAGCACCGTCCACAGCACGAAGATCCAGACCGTGTAGGGCAGCATCAGCGACACCACGGTGCCGACGCCCGAGCTCCGGTCGTACTTCTGGGTGAAGCCGACGACGAGCGCGAAATAGGCGTTGAGCGGCGTAATCGCGTTCATCGGCGAGTCGCCGACCCGGTAGGCGGCGAGCACTGCCTCGGGCTCGACCCCAAGCTTCATCAGGAGCGGCACGAAGACCGGCGCGAAGATCGCCCACTTGGCGATGGCGCCGGTGAGCAGGAGGTCGATGATCGCCACCACCACGATGAAGCCGAGGAGCAGCGGCAGCGGGCCGATATTGCCGGTCTGGAGAAATCCGCCGAGGCCGAGCGCCAGCACCGTGCCGATGTTGGTGTAGGTGAAATAGGCGACGAACTGGCTGAGCACGAAGAACAGGAAGATCGTGCCACCGAGACCGGTGACCGCCTTCTCCATCGCCTTGATGACGTCGGTGAGGGTGCGTAGCGTGCCGGCGCCGATGCCGTAGCACCACCCGGTCACCAGGAACATCAGGACGATGAAGGTGATGAGCTGGTTCATGAACGGCGAGTTGCCGATCAGCTCCCCGGTGTCGGGGTTGCGGAGCGGCGCGCCCGACGGGATCGTCAGGAGGCACATCACCGCGACGAGGCCGATCAGGCCGAACAGCGCGTAGCGGAGGCCCCGCGACTCCTCGTCCGACAGCGTCGTCCCCTGGTTCTGGATCGCGTCGGGCGCCGCGTTCGAAGGGTCGTAGGGCCCGAGGCGCGGCTCGATCATGCGGTTGTTGATCACCGCGATCACGACGGTGAGGAACAGGACCGAGGCGATCGAGAACCAGAGGTTCGAGGCGAGCCCGATCGAGGCGTCGGGGTCGACCAGCCGCGCAGCGTCGTTGGTGAACTCGACCAGCACCGCATCGAGCGGCTTGATCAGCATGTTGACGGTGAAGGCGGCGGCGACCGCGGCGAAGCCGAGCGCCAGCCCGGCGATCGGATTGCGACCAACGGCAAGATAGGCGACGCCGGCGAGCGGCAGGAGCACCAGGTAGCCGGCATCGGCGGCGACGCTCGACAGGATGCCGACGAAGGCGAGGATGTAGCTGAGCGCCCAGCCCGGCGATACCGCCACGAGCTTCCGGATCAGGGTCGTCACCAGGCCCGAGGCCTCGGCGACGCCGGCACCGATCATCGCCGCGATCATCAGGCCGACGGCGGTGAAGCTCATGAAGTTCGGCACCAGCGACGAGTACATGAACCGGATGCCGTCGATGCTGAGCAGGCTTCGGATTCCCGCCGTCGCGACCTCGATCTCGTTCGTCTCGGGATTGATCCGCTCGAAGCTGACCGTCGCGCCGAACAGCGACAGCAGCGCCGAGAGTACGATCACGATGGCGATGAGGATGAGGAAGATCACCACCGGATGGGGAACCATGTTCCCGACCCGCTCGATTCCGTCGAGGAACCTCGACATGAACGTCTTGGACTGGGCCTGAGTAGCCGCCATGTTCCCCCCCTCAGGGAAAGTGCCCCTGCCGGCCCGTTCTCGGCCTCCACCCCGCTGAAAGGGGCGCGCAGTGAGCCGTTTCGCCTGCCCTGTTCAGAATAGCGCCATTCCGCGCTGACACGAAATACTCGCGACGGCGGGACCCAGCCGCCGCGAGATGGGCCGAAATGTGCCGCGTATGGCAGCCTCGGTTCGGATGAACGCTACTGCCCGAAGGCGTAGAGCGGCGGCACGATGAGCGTCTTGTGGGTGCTCAGGTAGCGCGCGTTCACGTAGCCCTGATGCCGACGCCAGATGACCGCGCACCAGTTTCCGGTGCATCCCATGACGTTGACGATCTCGCCCGGCGGAATCGTCGTTACACGCCGATAGTCGACGCCTGGGCCATGGCGCATGTTCAGGTGGCGCGTCGTACGCGTCACTGCCGCGTCGGCCTGGTCCGGAGCGACGAGAGCACCGGCACCAAAGATGGTCGCGAAGAGCAGCAGGGCGGATAGAAGCAGTCGCATGTTCGTTTCCTTTCAAGGATCGTTGAACGGTCGATAGGGCGATGGACCTTCCGGCGGCTGTTGGAGCCGACTGCATCACGCGCGGTGCAGTTCCGGCCGCATGCCGACGGGCCTCGTCGCCCGCTCGGGCAGCGACCTTTTGCGTGGTCGCCGCCGTCGCGCGCTAGGATGTCGGACCTAGGGGCAAGGCGCGTAGAAGTAGTTGCCGGTATTGCGGTCGCGCCAGACGCACCAGCCCGGCGGCTTGGTGGTGTTGTTGGCGGCGATGATCGCCCCCGACACGGCGCCGATGGTGGCGCCCGTGATGATCCCCGCAGGGGTACGGCCGAGCACACCGCCGACCGCGCCACCGAGCACGGTACCTGCGGCGGCACCGTGGGTCGCGTTCCGGCCCGCCGGCGTGCATGCCGACAGCGCCGCGGCCGCAAGGACGAGGGCGAGAAGTGGTTTCGTCATTCGCATCGACAGGATGTCTCCTTCTCGGATGTGCCCCTCAGGGCAATAGGGACCTGCATCGCGGCAAGCGCGCGCCGCGATCGGTCCTTCAGCGGATGAAGTTCGGTGCCGAAGCCGGCTAAGCGAGAATGCGCGCCTTCTGGGTCGCGAATTCCTCGTCGGTGAGGATGCCGGCCTGGTGGAGCTCTGCGAGCTTCTTGAGCTGCTCCATCGCCTCGAGGCTGAGGCCTGCCGAGGTTGCCGCGGGCGCTGCAGCCGGCGCGGGCTCCGCCGTGGGGACGGCCCCTGCGGCGGCGGCCTGCTTGGCAGCGACCTTGTTGGACACGGCGGTCGCAGTGCCGGCGATAATCGCCGTGCGGCCAGCCGTCCGGGCGGCCGATCCGAGGATGCTGGGACGACGTGGCATGGTCTTGGTTCCCTCACCAAATTTGTCACGCTGACTACTACGCATCGCGATTTGCGTATAGTGACAAAGCCGCAATGAAGACCTGACGACGATCGAGTGCGGGAGCTGGGGAATGGAAAAGTCGGGCTTCGGTGGGACCGCACTGAGCCAGTGGTTCATGGGGCTCGCCGTCGTCGGGATCGTGCTGCTGATCCTGATCTATGGCCGGCCGTTCCTGGTGCCGATCGTCGTCGGCTTCCTGGTGTTCACCGTGCTCGCCGCCGGCATCGACAAGGTGTCGAAGATCCGCATGGGCAAGGTCGCCCCGCCCTACTGGCTGGCGGCGGTCCTCGGCCTCGTCATCCTCGGGGCGGCGCTCGTCCTCCTCTACAGCATCGTCACCGGCGAGCTGATGCTGATGATCGCCGAGTGGCCGACGATGCTGGAGCGCCTGCAGGGCGTGGTGGCCGCTCTCTCCGACTGGCTCGGTCAGGACCTCGGTGAAGCGATTCGCATCTCCCTCGCCGATTTCAACGTCGTCGACGGCATCCGCGGAATCGTGACACCCGCCGGCGTCGCCATCGCCTCGATCGTCGTCGTTCTGCTCTATGTCGGCTTCATGTTCGTCGAGAGCGGCCACTTCCCACAGAAGATCGACACCCTGTTCAGGGACAACCCCGCGCGCGGGGCGGAGGTCAAGGACACGGCCCGCCGGATCATCGCCGGCCTTCACCGCTACCTGCTCCTCAAGACCCTGCTCAGCGCCGGCAATACGATCGCCGCCTATGCCGTGCTCAAGCTGCTCGACGTCGACTTCGCCGAGACCTGGGCGCTGCTGACCTTCTTCCTCAACTTCATTCCCAAGATCGGCTCGATCACCGGCACGGTGCTGCCGTCCCTGTTCGCGCTGCTGCAGTTCCAGGAGTTCACGCCGGTCTTCCTCGTGGTCGTCGGCCTCGCCCTCGTCCACGGCATCACCGGCGAGGTGGTCGAGCCGATGGTCATGGGCAAGACCCTCAATCTCAGCTCGCTGGTGATCATGGCCGCGCTGACCTTCTGGGCGATGGTGTGGGGCCTCGCCGGCGCCTTCCTCGCCGTGCCGCTGATGGCGGTGATCCTGACGATCTGCGCCAAGATTCCCTCGCTCAGACCTATCGCCATCATGCTCTCGAGCGATGGCGACATCGACCTCGACGGCACGCCGCCATCGCCAGGGCCGGTCAAGGCCAAGGCGAAGCGCTGACAGGCTCCTCCCGCCGGCCGGCCCGTGGATGCTAGTCTCTGGCCATGTTCGGAATCACACTCAGATCGGCAGCCCCCGCCGAGCCCTTCTGGCAGCTTGTCGACGCGGCGTCGGAGTTCGAGGAAACCCCGACCATCCGCGCGCTGGACTACGCGCCGCACATCACGCTCGCCCGCTACACCGACATCGATCCAGACCTGCTGACGGCGGCGCTCGCCGCCCTCGCCGGCGAGAACGCCTTCCAGCTCACGTTCGACGCGGTCTGCGCCTTCGCCGGCGAGGCACCCGTCCTGTGGCTGTCACCACTCCCGGACCGGCGTCTCCGCGAGGCGCATGCCCGACTCCATGGGGCGATAAACGCCGCGCTCTGTGATCCCCACTACCTGCCCGGTGGCTGGGCCCCGCACCTGACGATCGCGGCCGCCGTCCGACCGGAGCGCCGCGCGGACGCGCAGGCGTTCATGGCGCGCGGCATCGCGCCGTTCACGCTGTCGTTCGAGGTCGTGGACTGCCTCTCCTGGCCACCGGTGACCGTCCTCGCCGAGCAGCGCCTGGCGTAGTCCGAACGAGCGGCCCGTCGGCCGTCAGCCGATCAGCGGACGCTGGTTGTTGCGGGCGGCAGCCAGCGTCTTCTTGAAGATCACCATCGGCAGCACCAGCATCGCGATCACGCCGAACACCCAGACGATCAGGGTGGCGAGGATCCAGGTGCTGATGCCGGTGATCACCAGGTAGTTGCCGGCGAGCAGCGAGGTGACCAGCAGCGAGACGAAGATCACCACCAGCGAGATGCCGCCGACCAGCGCCCGAGCATAGCGCATCGAGAGCTTCATCATCAGCGGCGCGAGGATGAACCGGGCCACCGAGAAGATCACCACGACGATGATGAAGCCGGCGACCGTGATCTCCATGTCGGGCTTCAGGATCAGGTAGGCTACCAGCAGTCCGATCGCATTGGCCAACAGTTCGAGGGTGGTCGAAGCAATGAGACGCATCATGATGGGTGCCCTCCAGATTTCAGCGGAACCTATCCCCGGTCCCGCGTGGCGGCAAGCGCCCGTTGGAAGAGGCTGCGCAGGGTGAGCTGGCGATCGAAGCTGCCATTCTCGAGGAAGTGCAGCACCTGCGCGATCACCACCGGGTTGTTCATCATGAACGTGTGGGTCACCGGCAGCACGATATGGTCGGCCATGCCGTCGAGATAGGTGCTGTCGACCGCGACCAGGCCGTCGTTCGGCCCGTGGAAGATGAAGGGTATCGGCACGGCCGAGCGGTTGCCGGCGATCACGCCGACGTCGAAATCCGCCGGCCCGAGGATGTTCGGCAGGCTCTCCACTTCGCGACCGAGCTGGGTACCGGCCGGACCGACCAGGTACTCGAACAGCCACAGCTCGCCGAACAGGTCGACCAGCTCGGAGCCGTGGTTCGGCGGGCCGAGCATCACCGTTCGGCCGAGATTGTCGGGCCGGTGGTCGATCATCCAGGCCCTGAGCAGGATGCCGCCCATCGAATGGGTGACGAAGTGAATCTGCCCCGCATCGCCGCACTCGGCAACGGAGTCGTCGATATGGCCGAGCAGCTCCTGGACTGGCATCTCGGTCGAGGGGTAGGTCGAATTGACCACCTTGTAGCCGAAGGCCTCGAGCGACTCCTCCATCAGCAGGAACGAGCTTTCGGTGCGCGACAGGCCGTGCAGGAGCACGACGCAATCCTGCGCCAGGGCAGCGCCGGACGACGTCGCGCCGAGCGCGATGGCGGCCGCGAGCATGCGAAGCGACTTCATTCTGCGGGCACCTCCAGGGCGAGCGGGTCA
>JAEVZM010000448.1 GCA_023392225.1 Pseudomonadota bacterium | reverse complement strand
TGACCAAGGGACGCTCCGAGAACGGCACCCGGCAACGCGATGCCGAAGCGCTCAGCCAGGCGGCGGATGTCTCCTGGCTCCATCACGTCTACGGCCTGAGCCAAGCCGAGATCGCGGAGCGTCGTGGCCTGAGCCGGATGAAGGTCCATCGGCTGATCCAGTTGGCCTACGATTCCGGCATGGTGCGGGTCTTCGTCGACGCGGTGCCGAACCACTGCGCCGAACTCGAGACGGAGCTGATACGCCGCTTCGGCCTCACCTCGTGTACCGTCGTGCCCGACCCCGGACCGATGCCGGACATGTTCGGCGTGATGCACCCGGTAGCGTCGGCCGCTGCCATGGTGCTGTTCGGTCGCCTCGAATCAACAGAAGCACGCACCATCGGCATCGGCTCGGGGCGGACCATGGCCGCCATCGCGCGCGCGCTGCCGCCGCTGCGTCGGCCCGAGACCAGCTTCGTCTCGCTCACCGGCGATTTCGCGGCGCTCAACGACGCGAACCCCTTCGAGGTCATCAACACGCTGGTCGCCAAGACCGGCGGCAAGGGGCACGCCTTCACCGCACCGCTGATCGTTGAATCGCGCGAGGACCGTGACCTGTTCCTCCGTCAGCGCGGGGTGGCCCACGTCATGGGTCTCGTTCGGGGCGCCGATTTCCTGTTCACCGGCCTCGGTCACGTCGGGCAGAACTCGTTCTTCGACGACTACAGCCTCGTCACCGCCGACGAGATCGCGCAGGTCCGCGCGCGCGACGTCGTCGCCGACCTCACCGGCCACCTCATCGATTCGCAGGGGCGGTTCGTCGACGACGGACTGCCCGAGCGGATGCTGGCGATCGACCGTGATGAACTCTATCGCCATCCGCTGATCGTCGCTGCCGGCGGCACCGAGAAATGGCCGGCGATGCTGGCGGCGCTCCGCTCCAGCTGCGTCAATGGCGTGATCACCAATGCCGGCGTCGCCCGCAACGTGATCGACAACGCCTGAGCGCATCTCGCGGGTGCCGACATGACCGGACACGGCCAACGCCCCTCGGCCGATCAGGACAAGCCGCTCCCGGTCGGCCGCCGGTCGTCGAACGCACCCCGGAGCGCCATTGACGTGGCACGCCGACGCATCGTTCCGAAGAACGCTGCCAATGACAAACGGGTGTCGGCGAGCCGCGCCGCTGTGGACGTTAACGGAACCGGAACCATGATTCGTGCTATGCTGGCGGAGCACGGGATGGATCCGGCGCGCGAAAGGACTTCGCCATGCGGCCCATTTTCCTCGTTGCCTTGCCAGTTCTGGCCCTCGCCGGCCTCGGCCTTGCCTCGGTGGACGAACCGTCCGTACCAGGCGCGCGGCAGCCCGCGACCCGGTCCGCGCCGAAACCGCCGGCGCCGCTCAGCCGCATCGTCCAGGCGAGCTCCAAGTGCTCGACCTCGGCCGGGATATGCTTCGTGCCGCCGCTACCGGTCGGCAGTCCTTGCAGCTGTGGCAACTTCTCCGGCGTCATCATTCCCTGAACCGCAGTCCGCCGTCCCGGGAGCGGGCGGGGAGACGTTGAACGTCGTCGCCGCGGTGTCGACGCCCTCGCTTGTCCAGACCCTCAGCTTGGCGGTCTCGCTGGTGCGCGGGACACTCCCGGCGAACAGGTTTTCGAAGCGGGCGATGATGCCGCGCATGTTGGGCAGGACGGTGATGCGAGAAGCCGTCTGGCTACCGAGCGTGACCACGGTGCTGCGCCACAGCCGGAAGCCCGGGATGATGATCGATACATCGTGGCAGGCTTCCAGCACGTCCCATCTCGGCATCAGGTCGTTGGAGATTCTCGGCTCGTGCCGGATACGGCTGCCGCCGACGAAGGCGTCGAAGGCCTCGTAGTCGGGCGGAATCGGCACGGTGAAGTCATAGGAGTCGGTCACCGCGAGGGCACCGCTCCCCTGAACCCATCCGGTGTCGACATGCACCGAGAGCTCGTTGGTCCAGGCCGGGACCGAGACCAGGGCGAGGCCCGACTTCTGCGTCGATTGCATGCGACCCTGGCCGCTGACCACCCAACCGAACTGGACGGCGCCGTCCGCCGTCGCCTCGCTGAACCCGACCGTGCGCGGCGCCGCCTGGAAGCCACGCTCCGAGTTCAGCGCGGAGAAGGTGCCGGTACCCTTGCCGCTGTCGCCGGCCGCCGCCGACAGCGCCGCATTGATGTCCGAGGACTGCTCGGCGAGGACGCCGAAGACCTCGGTCTTGGGGAAGAGCGCATAGGTGTAGGAATCGGTGCGGATGACGCTCTCGATGAAGTTGAAGAACCCGGACGGGACGACGATGATCGGCGCCGAGCGGCTGCTCCCCGGCAGGACGTTGGGGATGAGCGCGCCCCCCGAGGTCTGGTTCTTGACGTAGTCGGCGAGGGCGGCGATGCGGCGGTAGCGCGGCAGCAGCTGCTGGTAGATGCCGGGATCGCGGTTGAGCTCCTCCTCACTGTAGCCCTTGGTGGAGGCATAGGCCTTGGTGGTCTCGTCGACGGTGTCGACGAAGATGAACCCCTCGCCCGGCGGATCGCCATCGACGAGATAGATCGGGTCCCATATCGGCTCGGTGCTAAACACCGGGATGGTGCGGCAGTCGCCTTCCCGGAAATCGCTCACCAGCACGCGAATGTGGTTGCGCCACGGGACCGGTAGCGTGATCGCGATGAGGCCCTGGCCCTGCGAGGACGGCCCGAAGGACGAACTGCTGATCCCGAGCACGTCGTCGACCGCCTGCAGGACGCGCCGCTCCCATTCGAAGCGTGCGCCGATCCCGCAGCTGCCGATCGAGGGGCCGTCGCCGGGGGTGTCGATCGTGTCGTAGATCTGGCCGACATAGGTGTTCAGGCGCGCCCCCACGTCGGCGATCCACAGGTTGTAGAGCGTGTAGCTGGTGTGGAGCGGGTTCCGCTCCTGCTCCTCGATGTTGGTGATGGTGCCGGCGAAATACTGCCTGACGTGCCGGGGCGCCTCCGATTGTTCCTCGTCGCCGCTCTGCGCCGGTCCCCGGCCGCCACCGGTGCCGCTTCCCGGCCCCTCCTCGGAGAACAACTGGCGCGCCTTGATCGAGGCCTTGACGAAGGCGGACGCATAGGTGCGCTTGCCGGCGATGACGGTGACATCGAACTTCAACCCGTAGACTGAATTGCCGGTGAGGTCGTGGCGGTCGTCGAGGAGGTTCTCGAGGATCAGCTGGCGAATGGCATCCCGCACGCTGGCGCGGATGAGGAACTCCTGGTCGAACGGCATCTCGACCGTGACGTCGCCGCCCCCCTCGCTACTGCCACCCGACGCCCCCCCGGCCTCGCCGCCGCCCATGTCGACGGTGACGCCGACGCTCGTCTTGCCGCGGACGACGGAGGTGAGCAGCGCTGTCGACTGGTCCAGTCGCTTGAGCTGGGAGTGGAGCCAGAAGTCCTGGTCGTAGCGGTCGTTGACCAGGCGCTCGCGCGTGTAGACCTCCGGGCTTCCGACGAAGATCAGGCCGCGCGTGTCGTAGGCGCCACCGAGCCAGAGGAGGCCAAGCAAGAGCGCCAGTCCGCCGACAACCAAGGTCCCTATTCCGAACCGCTTCATGATCAACCTCGCTCGGCCCGGCTCATTGCGGGACCTTCGGCGGCTTAGGAGGTTTAGGGGGCTTGCCCGGTTTGGGCGCGTTCGGCGACGTGATCGCGGCTGGCGGCACGCACTGGCCGATGGTCGAAGAGACGACCCGCCCCCCCTGGTAGCAGACCTGCACGGTACGGAACCCGGAGCGGCAATTTGTATCCGGCTCCACCTCCGGGCGGCAGGTCGGAGGGCTGGTCTCGGCAGGAACCGTCCCCTGCGGCGGTGGAGGCAACGGCCTCTCCGGCAGCGGCGGAGCCGCGGACGCGGCACCAAGGACGCCGGTACTCAGCACAAGGAGCAGGCACCACCTGCCCGCCCTGCCTGAACCGCCCCGCAATCGCTTCATGACACCGCACCCCGACAACGACAGTCATGCAGAACCGTCTCGCCCGAGCGCCGGGACGATGCGTCTAGGCACCGATTTCATTCACGATCGAGGCGATCAGCTTGTCGGTCTTTGGACCGACGAGTGCTTCCCAACCCTGCAGGGTCTTCCTCAAGGCGTCCTTGTCGACCTCCGAGAGGTTCGGCACCGTACCACCCATCACCACGATCAGATTGTAGCGCCCGTCCTCGCCGGCGGACTCGAACAGGCGCGCCGCGATCGGCACGATCCGCGGGTCGCCGAGGTCGTAGAGGAACTCCGAGGCGTAGACGCGAAGCGTGCGGTCGTCGTCGGCGGCCGCCACCGCCAGGAGCTCAAGATCGTCGGCGGAGAGCACAGCCGACACCGCCTTGCGGTCCCCCTTCCGGTTGCGGAGGAATTCGGTCAGCGCGACCGAGACGCCGAGCCGCACCTGATACGAGCCGGGATGGGCAGCCCAGTAGCCCATCATGGGACGCACGGCAGGCAGGCCGATCTCCGCGAGGGCCGTGCGCGCGTTCCGCCGCACGGCCGCCGACTCCGACTCGAGGTCAGCGAGGATGGTGGGGATGTCAGCGGTCTCGTCGGCCAACGCCGGCCCGATCGGCGACAGCGCCTCGAGCGCGGCGAAGTCCGGCCCGAGTGCGCCGCCGTCCATGCAGGGGCCGCTCCTGACCGGGCCGCCATCGAGGCCGGTGAGCAGTTCGCGTCCGGCATCGAACCGCCACTGCAGGGTCTTGCCGCCGCCGATAAAGCGGGTGATCGCGGTGGCCGGGATGCAGTCGAACACCACTTCGCGCATGTCGGCGCGGCCGTCGCGGTCATCCGGCGGCAGCGAGACGATCAGGCTGAGGCGGTCCTTGGTGATCTCGCGTCCGACGATGAAGAACTCGAACCGTCGTCCGTCATGGTCCGCGCCCGGATAGGCGGAATCGCCGAACAGCTCGAGCCGCGCACCGCGAACGTCACCGTCGACTTCGATGCGAACGAGGCTCTCCCGCATCACGAAGTCGACCACCAGCAGGAGCACCACGGCGATCGCCGCGACGCCGGCGACGACGACGCCCTTGTAGTTGATCACCGCCGTCGAGCCGAAGGCACCGAAGATGATACCGAGACCACTGCAGACCACCAGGATCGACAGGGTCGGCGCAATCAGATTGAAGGTCTGGCAGAGGATGCCGATGGCGAACAGGGCGGCCCCGACGAGGAGGCCGGCGCGGAAGATCGGATCGCCCCACCGCGGCTGCTGGTCCGGCATCGGCGGCACGCCTTGGGGCTGCGCCGCATTTTCCGAAGACTCGTCGACAGCGGTCATGGCCTCGCTCCTCCGTCGCGTCATCCCCGATCAGGTTCGTGCTGGTTTCCTGTCCCTCTCCGCCCTCTCCTTCAGCAAAGCGCGCGCAGCCGCAATCTGCACACACCCCGAGCCTGATCTTCTGGAACCACCCAGAGTAATCGCAATCTTTCCGAGAGTCACCCCCCGCATAATCGTGGATTGCAACGTTCTCTATTTCTCGTAGGACAGACTTTGAATAAATATCGAACGTCGCAACCTCGACAGCTGCGACGATGTGGGTTTTTTTGCGCACGAGGAACGCCATGCATAGCCGCGAAATCTGCATCTGATTCAACGACCATAGTTGAGCGCTATATACGGAAATTCATCGCGCCATCGTACTGTAGGCGCGATGTGAGTAAAACAGAGAGGCGACTCCGAGAGTCGGGAAAGTGACAGATCGCCGATTTATGCTATGCTTTGCACATACAAGAATAAGAAATGGTCTTGTCGAGCGAAAACGTCGAGCTGAGACCGACCCGCACCGGGTCGATGCACGGACGGGATGGAGGCCCCCCAGTCCATGCGTATCTACGAGGCAATCGTCGCCGGTCTTGAGGCCGTCGGCGTCGATGCGGTTTTCGGCGGTGCCGGCGAGAACGCCGCCGGCATGATGCTGGCGCTCGACGCGTCCGACCGCATCCGCCCGATCATCGCCAAGAACGAGCAGGCCGCGGCGTTCATGGCGTGCGGCTACGCGATGTTCAGCGACCGGTTGGGCGTCTGCTTCGCGACGGCCGGCCCGGGCGCGTTCAACCTCGTCTCCGGCCTCTGCGTCGCCCTCACCGATTCCTATCCGCTGCTCGCGATCACGGGGTATTCGGCCATCGCCTGGAGCGGGCGCGGTGGCCTCAACGAGACATCCGGCCTCAACCGCACCCCGGATTCGCAAAAGATCTTCGATGCGGTGACGAAGGCAAATTTCCTCATCGAGGATCTCGACTCGGCGGCCGAAATCCTCCAGCGCGCGATCGATATCGCCTTCGACGGGCGCCCCGGGCCGGTCCACATCGCGGTCGCCGAGGACATCACCGACCCCTCGATGCGGATCGCGGACTTCGCTGTGCCACGGCTCAACGCCCGGCCGGTCATCCCCGACCCGACGCGCATCGCAGACACCGCCTCGTTCCTCCGCGACGCCCTCGCCGACGGCAAGAAGGTCGTGCTGCTTGCCGGCTTCGGTGCGATCCGCGCCGGCGCCAACCGCGAGGTGCTCGACTTCATCGAGCGCTACCAGATCCCGCTGATCACCACCCTCGACGGCAAGGGCATCGTCGACGAAAGCCATCCTCTGGCCATCGGCGTCTTCGCCGACAGCGGCCACAAGAGCGCCTGGGACCTATTCCTCGACGCGGACGTGGTCATCGGCCTCGGCAACAGCTTCGCCCAGCACGCCACCTTCGACTTCCGCGACGACCTGTTCGAGAACCGGAAGCTCGTCCATATCGACGTCGATCCGAACCAGATCGACAAGGTCTACAAGGCCGACCGCGCCATCATCGGCGATGCGCGGCTGGCGATCTCGGCGCTCGCCGACGCGCTCGCCCCGCTCGGAAGGATGCCGCCGAAGGCGTTCCGCGCCCCCGACTTCGACGAGCAGCGCGTGGTGAAGCTCACGCCCAAACTCCATCCCGGCCGGATGGTGCAGGCGATCTCGCGGATGCTGCCGCCGCGCGGCGTGGTGCTTGCCGATGCCGGCGCCCACCTCGCCTGGCTCGGCTACTACCTCGAGCTCAAGGATGGCCAGAACTTCCGGAAGCCCGGCACCTACGGGCCGATGGGAATCGCGGTCAACGGCGCGATCGGCGTGAAATACGGCGCGATGGACCGCACCGTGGGCGCCGCCGTCGGCGACGGCTCGTACCTCATGGGCGGATTCGAGCTGATGACCGCGGTCCAGCACGAGATCCCGGTCATCTGGGTCATCTTCAACGACGGCGAGTTCAAGCTGATCAAGCTCTACCAGCTGTCGTCCTTCATGGATTCGGGCCTCGTCGAGTTCGACAACCCGGACTACGTCGCCTATGCGCGCGCCTGCGGGGCCGACGGCTACAGCGTCGACCGGATCGGCGAGTTCGAGGAGGCCTTCGCCGCCGCCCTCGAGTCGGGCCGGCCGACGCTGATCGACGCGCACATCACCCGGCTCGCCCTGCCCAACTACAGCCCGAGCCCCGAGGGCGTGCTCGCCGGGGTGTTCGAGCGCTTCTCATCGCGCTTCCGGGCCAACTGAAGGCGGAGGGGGAGCGGTGATGACCGACTGGAGCGAAAAGACCCACGGCACCGCCGAGGACGAGCGGCGCGAATTCGAGACGCTGGCCGGGCTGATGATGGAGGCGCAGCTCAAGTCGCAGCGCGCAGCCAAGGCGAGGGCGGTCGACCGGGCCTTCCATGCCCGATCGATCGCCGCGTTCAAGGGCGCGGCCTTCCGGTTCGACGACGAACTGCCCACCGACCTCCGGGTCGGCTTCGCCCAGCCCGGGAAGAGCTATCCGGCCCTCGTCCGCTTCTCCAATGCCGCCGCGACGCCGCAACCCGACACCAGGAAGGACTTCCGCGGGCTCGCTGTCCGCGTCCTCGTCTCCGACGACGAGCAGCACGACCTTCTCGGCACGAACTTTCCGGTCTCCCACGCCCGCGATGCGCGGCAGTTCGTCTACTTCGCCCACGCCCTCGCCGGCGGATCGCTGTCCCGCCTCGGCGGCGTGATCAGCTTGATGACGCGGTTCGGCCCGTCCGAGACGATCCGCATGCTGCGCAACGTCGTGCCGGGACAGGCGCCCTCGCGGAGCCTCGCGCTCGAATCGTACTGGAGCCGCGGTGCGATGAAGTGGGGCGACGAGGCCGTCCGCTTCATCCTGCGGCCAGCCGCCGGCACGCCCGAGCCGCGCCGCACCGCGGCCGGTCCCGCCTTCCTCGAGGAAGAGCTTGTCGACCGTCTCCGCCACGGCGACGTCGTGTTCGAGTTCCTCGTCCAGCGTTATGTCGATGACGACAAGACGCCGATCGAGGACACCGCGGTCGCCTGGAGCGAGGAGAGCAGTCCTCCGGTCCCGGTCGCCACGCTCACCCTGCCGCAGCGCGACCTCACCGACATCGACGCGATCGGCGAGCGCCGCGCGATAGACGCGATGGGGTTCAACCCCTGGAACACCACGGACGACTTCCGCCCGCTCGGCCATCTCAACCGGGCACGGAAAGCGGCCTATGACGCCTCGCTCGCCCACCGCCAGCTGCGGCGCTGGCGCGCGACCCGGCCGCCGCTCCGCAACCGCGTGATCGGCGGCGCCGCCCGGGCGAGCTTTCGTGCGATCAATCGCCGTCGGGCCTGGCACAGGCTGCCGCTGATGGCGAGCCTCCTCAACCTCGATGCGCTGCGCTTCGACCTCCGCCAGCGCAACCTCATCGACACCGGGATCCGCGAGGCGCCGCCCAAAGCGCGGCCAGTGCCGCCGGACGTGCCGCCGGAGGAGCGGATCCGGCGGACCTATGACGGCCGCCACAACGACCTCAGCGACCCTGAGATGGGCGCGGTCGGCGCGAGCTTCGGCCGCAACATGGCCCCGGTCGATCCGGCCGCGGACTGGATGGAGCCGAACCCAGTCACGGTGAGCGAGCAGTTGATGAAGCGGGAGCACTTCATCCCCGCGACGACGCTGAATGTCCTTGCCGCCGCATGGATCCAGTTCCAGGTGCACGACTGGGTGGCGCATGAGCGCAAGACCCTCGGCGACGGCGACATCGTGGTCGACCTGCCCGAGGGCCACTCCGGGTGGCTCAACGAATTCAACGGCGAGCTCGAGCCGGCGATGCGGATCGCCGACAACATCCCGCTCGACCCGGCCAATCCGCTCCTCTTCGCCAACGCCTCGTCGCACTGGTGGGACGGCTCGGAGGTGTATGGCAACAGCCGCGAGCATGCGATGAAGCTTCGCGACGGGCCGCGGATCAAGCTCGACGACGGGTTCCTCCCGCTCGACATGCACGGCTTCGAGCTGACCGGCTTCAACGAGAGCTGGTGGATGGGGCTGAGCGTGCTCCACACGCTCTTCGCGCGCGAGCACAACCTGCTCTGCGACGAGCTCGCCCGGCTCTACCCGACATGGACCGAGGAGCGCCTCTACCAGACCGCGCGGATGATCGTCGCCGCCCTGATCGCCAAGATCCACACCGTCGAGTGGACGCCGGCGATCCTCGGCACCGAGGCGCTCGACATCGGCATGAAGACCAACTGGTACGGCCCGCCCTCCGGAGACTGGCTGACCCGGCTCGGCATCTGGCTGACCGATGTCCATGCCCTCAAGGGCATCCCGAAGACGATGCCCGACCACCACACCGCGCCCTACTCGCTGACCGAGGACTTCGTCACCGTCTACCGGATGCACCCGCTGCTGCCGGACGACTACGTCTTCTACGACTTCTCGACCGGCGAGAGCCGCGGCCGGAAGAAGTTCCTGCAGATCCAGGGCGACATGGCCGACGACGCGATGCGCGAGACGGGGCTCCGCGACGCGCTCTACTCGTTCGGCATCGCCCATCCGGGGGCGATCACGCTCCACAATTTCCCCGAGGCGCTCCGCCATTTCGAGCGGAACGGCGAGATCATCGACCTCTCCGTGGTCGACATTGTCCGCACCCGCCGGCGCGGCGTGCCGCGCTACAACGGCTTCCGCCGCGGCCTGCGCATGCCGGCGATCACCCGCTTCGAGGACATGACGGCCGACCCGGAGACAAAACGGCTGCTGAAGGAAATCTACGGCGACGTCGAGAAGGTCGACACCGTGATCGGCCTCCTCGGCGAGCAGCCGCCGCCCGGCTTCGGCTTCAGTGATACCGCCTTCCGCATCTTCATCC
>JAEVZM010000053.1 GCA_023392225.1 Pseudomonadota bacterium | reverse complement strand
CGGCGGCGGCGGCGATGGCACGCCGCGCGAGCGTCCGGAGCCGGCCCTTGGTCGGCCAGTCACCGCCCTCGACCATCACGTCGATCGCGATATCGGCGCTTGGGGCGGTCACGCGGCCGGCTCGTTCCTCGCCCCGGCGCGGTCATAGGCCTCGACGATCCGGCCGACCAGCGCATGGCGGACCACGTCCGCCGCCGAGAAGCGGATCTGGGCGATGCGCGGGATGCCGCCGAGGAGGCTGACCGCCTCGACCAGGCCCGAGGTCTGGCCGGCGGGCAGGTCGACCTGGCTCGGGTCGCCGGTGACGATCATCTTGGAGTTCTCGCCGAGCCGGGTCAGGAACATCTTCATCTGCATCGAGGTCGTGTTCTGCGCCTCGTCGAGGATGACGATGGCGTCCGACAGCGTGCGCCCGCGCATGAAGGCGAGCGGGGCGACCTCGATCAGCCCGGATTGGAGGCCGCGCTCGACCTTGTCCGGCGCCATCATGTCGTAGAGCGCGTCGTAGAGCGGGCGCAGATAGGGATCGACCTTCTCGCGCATGTCGCCGGGCAGGAAGCCGAGCCGCTCGCCGGCCTCGACCGCCGGCCGCGACAGGATGATGCGCTCGGCGGCGCCGCGCTCGACCATCGCCGAGGCATAGGCGACGGCGAGATAGGTCTTGCCGGTGCCGGCGGGCCCGATGCCGAAGATCAGATCGGCGCGGTCGAAGGCGCGGATATAGGCGTCCTGCGTCACGGTGCGGGCCATGACGGTCCGCTTCCGCGTCGAGATCTGGGCCATCGCCAGCTTGCCGCGCGGCTCGAGCGTCGGCAGGCTCAGCTGCGCCTCGGCCGCCTCGGCCATGCGGATCGCGCCGTCGACGTCGCCCGGCGTCACCTCGTGGCCCTCCTGGAGGCGCCCATAGAGGATGTCGAGGGTGAGGCGGGTGCGGGTGCAGGCCTCCTGCGAGCCGCGGATCGCGACCTGGTTGCCGCGCGCCGACGCATCGACCCCGAGCCGCTGCTCGATCTGGGCAAGGTTGCGGTCGAACTCGCCGAAGAGGGCGGGCATCAGGCGGTTGTCGTCGAAGGTGACGACGATGTGCGCCTGGTCGTCCGGCACCGGGGCGACCGCGCTTCGGGGGGGAACGCGCGGCCCGCTCATGCGGCTGCCTCCGCCATCGGCCGGCGCGCCGGCGCCCTGCCGGGCAGCGCGCCGAACAGGCTGTTGGGCCCGGCCTCGGTGAGGGTGACGGTGGCGATCGTGCCGATCAGCGACATCTCGCCCTCGACCTGCACCGGCGACAGCCAGGGCGAGCGGCCGACGATCTGGCCCGGATGCCGGCCGGTGCGCTCGAACAGCACCTCGGCCTCGGTACCGACCTGGTCGGCGTGGAAGCGGCGCTGGGCGGCGACGATCGCCGCCTGGAGCCGGGCGAGCCGCTCGCTCTTCACCGCCTCGTCGAGCTGGGGAAGCGAGGCGGCGGGGGTGCCCGGCCGCGGGCGGTACTTGAACGAGAAGGCGGAGGCGTAGCCGACCTCGTCGACGATCCTGAGCGTATCCGCGAAATCGGCCTCGGTCTCGCCCGGGAAGCCGACGATGAAGTCGCCGGCCATGGCGATGCCCGGCCGCGCCGCGCGGATCCGCTCGATCAGCCTGAGATAGTCGGCGCGGCGGTGGCGCCGGTTCATCGCCGCCAGAATCCGGTCCGAGCCCGACTGTACCGGCAGGTGCAGGTAGGGCATCAGCGCGGCGAGGTCGCGATGCGCGGCGATCAGCGCATCGTCCATGTCGTTGGGGTGGCTTGTGGTGTAGCGCAGCCGGTCGAGGCCGGGAATCTCCGCCAGCCGGAACAGGAGCCGGCCGAGGCCCCACGTCGTGCCGTCGGGGCCCTCGCCCGTCCAGGCGTTGACGTTCTGGCCGAGCAGCGTCACCTCGCGGACGCCCTCGGCGGCGAGCCGCTCGGCCTCGGCGACGATCGCGGCGAGCGGTCGCGACACCTCGGCGCCGCGCGTATAGGGGACGACGCAGAAGGCGCAGAACTTGTCGCAGCCCTCCTGCACGGTCAGGAAGGCCGAATAGCGCGCTGCGGTGCCGGCCGGCGGCCTGGCCTGCCGGGTCATGCGGTCGAGCGCGCCGAATTTCTCGGCGACGGCGAAATCGGTGGCGACGACGCGGCCGCCTTCGCGGGCGGCGGCGACGAGGTCGGGAAGGCGCTGATAGGACTGGGGGCCGACCACGAGGTCGACCGCCGGCGCCCGGCGCATGATCTCGTCGCCCTCGGCCTGGGCGACGCAGCCGGCGATGCCGATGGTCAGGCTCCGCCCGTCGGCCGCGGCTTCCGCCTTCAGCGTGCGCAACCGGCCGATCTCGGAATAGACCTTCTCGGCGGCCTTCTCGCGGATGTGGCAGGTGTTGAGGAGGATCAGGTCCGCCGCCTCGGGCGAATCGACCGGCTCGTAGCCGGAGCCCGCCAGCGCGTCCATCATCCGTTCGGAATCGTAGACATTCATCTGGCACCCGTAGGTGCGAACGTGGACTTTCCGCTTGGGATCGGCTGTCTTCATGAAGCTCGGTTCGGAACCTCCTGGCCCGCTCCGCCGGTGGAGTGGACGGAAGCGCCACCTTGTCCTTTAGCGCCTTTCGCGGGTGGTGAGAATACTCGGCCCGCATTGAGGTTCGGTGACGGCGTCCCGGCGCGGATCGCCTCGATCATGCGCCGCACCTCCGCCTCGCACTGCTCGGCCACCTTCTTGCGGTTCGATCCCGGCCCGAAGGCGATCGGCTCGCCGAAGGCGACGGTCACGTCCATCCCGCCGCGGCGCACGATGCGGAGGAAATGGCCGACAAAGTCCATGTCGCCATACCAGGCGACGCTGGGCCGGTCGGAATGGCTGACGGGCAGGCCGTGGATGCCGACATAGGCGATCGCCACCGGCTGTACCGTGGCGAAGCTGTCGCCGGCGGCGTGGCCGGCGGCGCCGATGAGTGCGCTCTTGAACGATAGGACGCGGTTGCCGTCGCCGGTGGTGCCCTCGGGGAACAGCACCACCGCTTCGCCCCTCGCCACCCGCTGGCCCGCCTCGGCGGCCACCGGGCCGGTGTCGAGGCGCCGCGTGCGGTCGATGAAGATCGTCCGCTGCAGCTTGGCGAGATGGCCGAGCACGGGCCAGGAGGCGACCTCGGACTTGGCGACGAAGGACAGCGGCTTCATGATGCCGCCGAGCACGGTGATGTCGAGCCACGAGGTGTGGTTGGCGGCGATCAGCACTGGCGGGGGCGCTGGCGTGCCGACCACCGTCACCCGCATGCCGATCAGCCGCCAGGCGAGGCGCTGCCAGGTCATCGGCAGGTCGGCGGCGAGCTTCCAGCCGCGACGGATCCCGAGGAGCTGGAGCGGCATGACCGCCAGCGTGAAGACGGCGAGGATCAGGACGGTCTGGACGAGCCGCAGCACGCCGTCACCCCTTGCCTTTGCCCTTGTCGTCGATCGGCACCCCGTAGAGCTCGAGCCGATGGTCGACGAGGCGATAGCCGAGCCGCTCGGCCATCGCCTGCTGGAGCCGCTCGATCTCCTCGTTGCGGAACTCGATCACCTCGCCGCTGCGCAGGTCGATGAGGTGGTCGTGATGCTCCTCGGGGATCGTCTCGTAGCGGGCCCGGCCGGCACCGCCGAAATCGTGGCGGGTGATGACCCCGGCATCCTCGAACAGCTTCACCGTGCGGTAGACCGTGGCGATCGATATCCTGGAATCGACCGCCGAGGCGCGGCGATAGAGCTCCTCGACGTCGGGATGGTCGGTGGCGGCATCGAGCACCCGGGCGATGATCCGGCGCTGCTCGGTCATCCGCATGCCCTTGGCGGCGCAGATGTCCTCGAGCGTGAGGCTCTTCACTTCCGGCGTGAGCTTGTCGTTCATTGCAGATCCAGTCGCATCACCAGCGCCGCCGCGGCCGCCTGACCGGGCCGCTCATAGTAGCCCTTCCGGGAGCCCACTTCACGGAACCCGAGGGCCCTGTAGACGGCGAGCGCCGGGGCATTGTCGGGGTCGACCTCGAGAAAGCACGTGCGGATGCGGTCGCGGTAGAGGCGGCGGAGCGCCTCGTCCATCAACCGCCGGCCATGGCCGCGTCCCTGGTGCGAGCGGCGGATGCCGATCGACAGGATCTCGGCCTCGTCGCCGGCCGCCCGGTAGAGGACGAAGCCGATGAGGCGCGAGAAGCCGAAGCTCGACTGGCGGCGGAGGCCGAGCGCCCCGACATTGGCCCCGGCGACGAGGCTGGCAAAGTCGGCCGCGAGCCACGGGCGTGGAAACGCTTCGCCATGGATCTCGGCGAGCGCGTCGGCGTCGCCCGGCCCGACGTCTTCGACATAGATACGGGAGGAGGGAACCAGAGGGATCATTGGCGGGCGACGGCGGCTGCGGCCTGCGGCTTGGCGTCCGGGGCGCGGAGATAGAGCGGGCGTGGCGGCTCCGGACGGGTGGGCGCGGCGGCGCCGAGGCGGAGGAGGGCGGCGATGTCGGGC
>JAEVZM010000018.1 GCA_023392225.1 Pseudomonadota bacterium | reverse complement strand
TTATTTCCGTAAATATCTAATTAGGAGCGCCCGAACCCTGGAACCCACGCCGGGCCGGCCGGGCCGGCCCCGCGAGAGCCATGTGGCGCGGTCAGAGCTCCTCGCAGGTCTCGATATGTTCCTCGCGCTCGGGATAGGCCTTGATCAGGAGGTCGAGGCTGTCCTCGAAATCGTCTTCGGCGAGCATGGTGGCAACCGTCTCGTCGCTCAGGCCGTCGAAGGCCTCGACCAGGCATGCCGCGATCGCCTGCTGCCGGTCGGCAGGCGCTTCGGCCACCTCTTCGGCGATGAATGCCGTCGCGGCGGCGGCAAGGTCGTCGCTCGTCGCGGCGAAGGCCGGGGAGATCAGGGCCGGGACGGCAAGGGCGAGAACCAGTCGGTGCATGGTCGGGATGTCCTCCTTGTGCGGAATCGCCGGCGCATCCTGCCGTGCGAAGATGGCCGGGTCGAGATCGAGGGCGACTTCTGCGCCTCAGGCGCTGCCGATGAGGATGCCCGCCGCCAGTACGAGGCTTCCGCCGAGCACGACCTGGATCGCGGCGCGGAAGAACGGCGTCTCCATGTAGCGGTTCTGGATCCAGGCGATGGCCCAGAGCTCGAAGAACACGACAATGATCGCGATGCTCGTCGCCAGCCAGAAGTGCGGGATGAGGTAGGGGAGGGCGTGGCCGAGGCCACCGACCGTGGTCATGATGCCCGACGCGAGGCCGCGCTTCACCGGCGAGCCGCGGCCCGACAGCTTGCCGTCGTCATGGGCGGCCTCGGTGAAGCCCATCGAGATGCCGGCGCCGACGGCAGCTGACAGGCCGACGAGGAAGGTCTGCCAGGTGTCCTGGGTTGCGAAGGCCGCGGCGAAGATCGGCGCCAGCGTCGACACCGACCCGTCCATCAGGCCGGCGAGGCCGGGCTGGATGAAGGTGAGGATATACTGCCGGCGCTCGGCGCGGGCCTCGGCTTCACGGACATCCTCCGGCACGTGCTCCTCTCCGAGCCGGCTCGCCAGCGACTCGTGCGCATGCTCGGCGGCGGCGAGGTCGCCGAGCAGCTTCCGCGTGCCGGCGTCGGTCGCCCGCTTCGCCGCCTCGATGTAGAAGCGCTCGGCTTGGCTCTCCATCTGCTCGGCCTGGGCGCGCACCTTGTCGACGCCGAGCGGGCGGACCAGCCAGTCGGGCGTCCGCTCGTAGTAGCCCTTCACGTGCTCGCGCCGGATGAGCGGGATGTTCTCGCCGAAGCGCTTCCGGTGCAGCTCGATCAGGGCGGCGCGATGGTGGTCCTCCTCGTCGGCCATCTCGTCGAAGACCTTGGCCGTGTCGGGAAACTGCTCGCGAAGGCCGTCGGCATAGGCGCGGTAGATGCGCCCGTCGTCCTCCTCGGACGAGATCGCGAGGGCGAGGATTTCCTGTTCCGAAAGAGAATCGAAGGATCGGCGACCGCGGGCGAACACGCGAGAGAGCATTTCTCGGCACCATAATTCGGAATAATTCTAATCTGAGAGTTGGCCCCTTCGGGATGGGCGAGTCAATCCCGGCGGCGGGCGAGATTTGTATCCCATGCAGGATATCGTCGGCGTGCAAGCTCCAGAAAATGCCGCCCAGAGACGCATGACAGCCGTCGAAATCGAATGGTTTACCAAAGCGTAAGCCCGCGACCCGTACGGTTTCCCTGAGTTTTCACCGGGAAGTTTCGGTCGGTTGATGGTGCGGAAGCCTGCCCTTGCGATCATGATGGCGGTTCCTCTTGGCGGGTGCTCCGCCGGAGCGCCGACGATCTTCCTGGCCGGCGCCTATTTCCCGGCATGGTTGCTGTGCGCCGTGGCTGGCGTGCTCGGCGCCGTGGTGACGCGGGTCGTCCTCGTCGCCGTCGGCATCGACGACGGCATACCGTTCCGGCTGCTGACCTATATCGCGATCGCCATCGGCATCGGCCTCCTCGTCTCCATCCTCGGCTTCGGCAGGTAGGCCGTGGCCGAAGCGCACCCCCACCGGAAGGGCAGGACCCTCGGGATCGTCGTCGCCGTGGTGGCGATCGGCGGTGCGGCACTGCTCGCCTGGCGGTTCATGGCGAGCGCCGACACCAATCCGCTGTCGCAGGACGCGGTGCTCACCGCGGCGATCGTCAACATCTCGTCCTCGGTGCCGGGGCGCATCAGCGAGATCGGCGTTCGCGAGAACCAGTCGGTGAAGAAGGGCGCGCTCATGTTCGCCCTCGACCAGACCACCTATCGCCTGGCCGTCGACCAGGCGGCGGCCGACCTCAGGGTCGCCGAGGCGGGCTATGCCGACGCCCGCCGCGCGGTCTCGGCGGAGACCTCGAACGCGGTGATCGCCGAGGAGCAGATCACCCGCGCCCAGTCCAATCTCGATCTCGCCACCCAGACGCTGGCGCGGCTCGAGGCGCTCCGCCCCAAGGGCTATGTCAGCGCCCAGCAGGTCGACGATGCCCGCACCGCCAAGCGCGATGCCGAGATCAGCCTCAGCCAGGCGCTCAAGCAGCGCGAGGCGGCGGATGCGCTGGTCAGCGACGCGGCGGCCGCCGCCGCGCTGGTCGAGGCCCGGAAGGCGGCGCTCGCCATCGCCGAACAGGCGCTCGTCGACACCGTGGTGCGTGCCCCATTCGATGGCAAGGTCGCCGGTCTCGGGGTCGCGGTCGGCGAGTACGTCGTTCCCGGGCAGTCGGTGTTCACCCTCATCGACACCAGCGCCTGGTTCGCGTCCGCGACCTTCCTCGAGACCGAGCTGCCGGCGATCAGCGTCGGGGACTGCGCGACGGTCTACGCGCTCGCCGACCGGACCCGTGCGATTCCGGGACGCGTCGAGGGCAGCGGCTGGGGCGTCATGTCGGAGGATCTGATCAACATCCCGCGCAGCCTGCCGATCGTGCCCAAGAACCTCGACTGGGTGCGGATCGCGCAGCGCTTTCCGGTCCGCATCCACCTGTCCGACCCACCCGAGGAGCTGATGCGCGTCGGCGCATCGGCCACCGCGATCGTGCATCATGGATCAGACTGCTGATCGGCCCTGGGCGGAGATCTTCCGCCACGCCTGGCAGGACCTGCAGCCGTTCGACGGACGCTTCGCGCAGGCCTGGCGGATCGCGCTCCTCTGCGCGATCGTGTGCGGCGTGGCCATGATGTGCAAGATCCCGGAAGCGGCGATCAGCTGCTACCTGATCATCTACCTGACCCGGCCCGACGGCGCCTATTGCGTGGCGCAGGGCATCGGCATCATCGTCATCGCCACGCTTGCGGTGGCCGGCATGGCGCCGGTGATCCAGGCGACCACCGATGCGCCAATGATGCGCATCATCGTCATCGCCGCGGCGTCCTTCGCCTTCGTCTATCTCGGCTCGGCGTCGCAGCTCGGCGAGATGGGCTCGATCGGCGGGCTGGTGGTCGCCTTCATCCTCACCCTCGTCGACGAAGTGCCGGTCGGGCAGGTCGTCAGCCGCGGCCTGATCGACGCCTGGAAGATGGCGGTCATGCCGATGGTGCTGATGATCGTCTTCAACCTGGTGCTGGGGCGCTCGCCGCAGCGGCTCCTCCGCGAGGCGATCGTGGCGCGGCTCGACGCCTCGGCATCCGCCCTCGAGGGAGCGGCGCCGGAAACGGTGCGCCGCGTCCAGCCGTCGCTGTCGGAAGGCAATGCCGCGCTCGGGCAGCACCTCATGCTCGGCCGGCTGTTCCACACCGCGCCGTCGAGCCAGATCACCTGGCTCTCGGGCGCCGCCACCACGAGCTACCGCCTCCTCCTCGCCATCGCCGCGTTGCCGGCGAGCGTTGCCGGCGACGTGCGGGCGGTGGTCGCGGAACGCTGCCGGGCGGCGTC
>JAEVZM010000721.1 GCA_023392225.1 Pseudomonadota bacterium | reverse complement strand
CGCCTTCGCCTTCATCACCGGCGGAGAGAAGATGAAGTTCTCGAAGACGCGAAACACGCCGCTTGCGGTCCGCGACCGCTCGACCAGCCGGTCGGCCTCGGCCAGCGTCGGCGTCATCACCTTCTGCAGCGAGACGTGCTTGCCGGAATCCATCGCCGCGAGCGCCGCCTCGGCATGAAGATGGTGCGGCAGGAGGATGTCGACTGCGTTGACTGCGCCATCGTCGAGAAGGGCCCGGTAGTCGGTGTAGATCCTGGCGTCCGGAAAGCCCCAGGCCCGGGCGCGCCGCTCGGCAAGATCGCGGTCGACATCGGCGATGGCGACGATCGCCGCGTCCGGGTTCTGCCGGTATTCGATGGCGTGCAGGTCGGAGATGCGGCCGGCGCCGATGAAACCTGCCCGAACCTGGTCAACCGTGCCCGCCATCGGCCTACACCCTCAATCGCGCGCCACGCCCATAGGCGAGCAGCATCATGATGATCACCACGCCGTAGATGATCTGGCGCCCGGCTTCGGGCATCTGCATCACCGACAGGACGCTTTGCAGGAGCACGATCAGGATCGTGCCGGCGATGGTGCCGGCGTAGCGGCCGGAACCGCCGAGGATGTTGGTGCCGCCGATCACCACCGCGGCGATCGCGGGCAGGAGATAGGGATCGCCCATCGCCTGGAAGGCCTTGGAGGAGTAGCCGGCCAACAGGATTCCGGCGAAGGCGGCGAGGACCGAGCACATGGCGAAGCTCGCCACCGTCACCAGCCGGGTATTGACGCCGGAGAGATAGACCGCAGCCTCGCGATTGCCGATGGCGTAGATATAGCGGCCAAGCGGCGTGCGCCGGAGCATGAAGGAGACCACGAGACTCACCAGCACCCAGACGATCACCGGGTTGGGGATGCCGAGAATGTCGCCCTTGGCGAGCCACAGCATGGCGTCGGTCGGCACCGAGGAGGGCGAGAATCCGCCGGTCAGCATCACCATGAAGCCGCGCAGCATGACGTTGACGCCGAGGGTGAAGATCATCGACGGCACCCGGAGATACGCGACGCCGATGCCGTTGAAGAGACCGATGGCGAGGCCCACCCCAAGACCGATCGGGATCGCGAACGGGCCGCCGATGGCCGCCGACAGCATCGCCGCAGCCGCCATCGTCCATGGCACCGACAGGTCGATATGGCCAAGCAGCACGACGATCATCATGCCGGCCGCGACGATGCCGAGGAAGGAGGCAACCTTAAGCTGGAGGATCAGGTAGGTCGGCGAGAGCAGCGCCGCATTGCCCTCGAAGATCAGCGTGTAGGCGGTGCCGACCACGAGGATCGCGACGATGAAGATGCCGGCGAAGAGCAGCGGCCGGTCGACGTGGCGGCGAAGGTCGGACACCTGCATCGGATCACCGGAACATGTTGAGGCGGTTCTTGACGCTGAAGGCGCGGGCGGCGCCGAGCGTGACCGCGATCACCAGGATCAGCCCCTCGAACATTGGCTGGAGCAGCGGATTGGCGAGGAAGCCGACGACGGAATCGGTATCGACGACGCGGAAGCAGAAGGTGATCGAGCGCAGCACCATGACGCCGAAGATGGTGCCGATCGCGCCGCCGGAGCCGCCGAACAGCGAGGCGCCGCCGATCACCACCGCGGCGATCGAGTTGAGGGTGTAGGTGCCGGCCTGGATCGGATCGGCATTGCCGCTGCCGGTCTGGATGGCGAAGTAGAGCCCGGCGAGCCCGGCGAACAGGCCGCTGAGGCTGTAGGCGGCGAGCTTCGAGCGGTTGATGCGGATGCCCGACATGTAGGCCGCCGCCTCGCTGGAGCCGATCGCATAGCTGCCGCGGCCGATCTCGGAGTTGCGGTAGGGCAGCCACACCACAAGGATCACCACCACGAGGATGACGATCGGCATCGGGATGCCGGCGATCAGGTTGAACCAGCCCGGCGGATCGCCGTCCCACCAGCCGTAGGTTGCCGGCAGCTCGGAGAGCGCATTGGTCGCGACCCAGGACAGGTCGCCATCGACCTCGCCGCCCGGGGGCGGCCGGATCAGCAGCGCGCAGCCGGTGAACACCGCGCCGGTGGCGAGCGTGACCACGATCGGCTGCAGGCGGCCATAGACGATGATGAGGCCGTTGAGCAGGCCGCCGGCGAGCCCGAGCAGGAGGCACAGCACCATGCCGAAGAAGATCTGCCAGCCGCTACCGATCACCAGCTCCGACGCGGCGGCGTTGACCAGCGTCATCAGCGAGCCGACCGACAGGTCGATGCCGCCGAGGATCACCACCATGGTCTGCGCCATCGAGACGAAGATCAGCGCCAGCGCCTCGTTCGAGTTCTGGACGAAGAGGTCCGTGGTGAAGCCGCGCGGATGGAGGCTCGAATAGAAGATGTAGAGGATGAGGAACAGGACGACCGCGATCGTCGCCCCGGTGTTGTGCGAGATCCAGAGCCGGATGTTGCTCATTGTGGCCGCACCATTTCCTCTGTCGCCGGGCTGTCGATCGGCAGGTTGAAGGAGCCGGCGACGATGTTGGTCTCGGTGATGTCGTCGCCTTCCAGCGTCCGGACGATCTGGCCGCCGTAGAGTATGAGCACGCGATCGCAGCAGCCGATCAGCTCGTCATAGTCGGTCGAGTAGAGGATGATCGAGGTGCCGGCGTCGGCCAGCTCGCGGAGCAGGCGATAGATCTCCTCCTTGGTGCCGACGTCGATGCCCCGGGTGGGATCGTTGAGGAGGAGTATCTGCGGGCCGGTAAGCAGCCACTTGGCGATCACCACCTTCTGCTGGTTGCCGCCTGACAGGGTCGCCACGGCGTCGGCGGGGCTGCCGACCTTGATCTGCATCTTCTTGATCATGCCGTCGACGGCGTTCTTCTCGGCGGTGCGGTCGATGACCGCCCGCGGCGACAGCCACTTGAGCGCGGTGATGGTGATGTTGTCGGCGATCGACATCGGCAGCATCAGCCCCTCGGTCTTGCGATCCTCGGGGATGAGCGCCATCGACAGCCCCGGCCTGGTCGCCGCGCCGGGGCTCGCCGGCAGGCCCTCGCGGCCATGGATGCGGACGGTGCCCGAGACACCGCGGAGCACGCCGAACAGCGCCAGCAGCACCTCGCGCTGCCCCTGCCCGTCGAGGCCGCCGAGCCCGACGATCTCGCCCTTGCCGAGGGTGAAGGAGATGTCGGAGAGGCGGTCGGTCCAGCCGAGCCTCGACACCTCGAGCTCGACCGGCGGCGGTGCGGTGCGCACCGGCTTGGGCGGATAGACGTTGGAGACGTCGCGCCCGATCATCATCTGGACGATCTCCTCGTCCGACTGGGCGCCCTTCCCGAAGGTGCTGATGTGCCGGCCGTTGCGGAACACCGAGATGGTGTCGGCGAGCTCCTCGATCTCGTGCATGCGATGCGAGATGTAGAGCAGCGACAGGCCCTCGTCGCGAAGACGGTGGAGGATCGTGTAGACGCGCTCGACATCGGCTGCGGTGAGCGCCGAGGTCGCCTCGTCGAGGATCAGGAGCTTGGGCTGGCGGCCGAGCGCCTTGGCGAGCTCGACCATCTGGCGCCGCGACAGCGGCAGGTCGCCGACCCGGGCGCGGGGATTGACGTCCTCGCAGCCGACGCGGGCCAGCAGCTCCTCGGCCCGGCGGCGCTGGGCGCGCCGGTCGATGAGGCCGAAGTGCTTCGGCGGGCGGGTGATGCTGATGTTGTCGGCGACCGACAGGTCCGGCAGGACCGACAGCTCCTGGAACACGGCCACCACGCCGGCGGCATTGGCGGCCTGCGGGCTCTGGAAGCTGACCCGGTTGCCGGCGAAGGAAATCGTGCCGGCATCCGGCTGGACCACGCCGGAGATGATCTTGATCAGCGTCGACTTGCCGGCGCCGTTCTCGCCGAGCACGGCATGGATCGACGACGGCCTGGCGGCGAAGTCCACCTCGGCAAGCGCCGCGACGCCGCCGTAGGACTTGGTTATGCCGCGCATGTCCAGGAGCGGCGCGGCAGGTGCGTTGGTCAAGCTTCCCTCCCCCAAAGGAAGAAGACGTGCGCCC
>JAEVZM010000420.1 GCA_023392225.1 Pseudomonadota bacterium | reverse complement strand
TGCCGGTACCGCCGAGCGTCACCTCCTGGAGAATGGACACGTCGTCCTCGATCACCGCCGTCTCGCCGACCACGCGGCCGGTCGCATGATCGAGGAAGATGCCCTTGCCCACCGACACCGCGGGATTGATGTCGGTCTGGAAAACTTCGGACGAGCGGCTCTGGAGGTAATAGGCGAAATCGCGCCGCCCCTGCTTCCACAGCCAGTGGGCCAGACGATGGTTCTGAAGCGCGTGGAAGCCTTTGAAATAGAGCACCGGCTCGATGTAGCGATGGCAGGCCGGATCGCGGTCATAGACCGCGGCGAGATCGACGCGGATCGCGTCGCGGAAGGCGGAATCGGCGGCGAGCGCATCGCTGAAGGCGCTCGCAATCAGCTCGGCCGAGACGACGTGGCTGCCGATGCGCTGTGCAATCCGGCGCACGACGGCATCCTCGAGCCGCCCGTGATTGAGCACGGTGGCATAGACGAAGCTCGCCATCGCCGGCTCGGCGCGGACGATCTGCTCGGCGTCGGACCGCACGGCCGACCAGATGGGATCGACGCTGGCCAGCGCGTCGGCATGGGAAGTCTTGAGGGACATGGGAACGCTCTCTCCCTGGTGCCCGTCCGGAAACGGGCCGGCAAATTACCACAAACGGCCATCGCGACCCAAGCGGGGGCACCGGTCTCTGCGGTCTAACGTGCCAGATGGGGCTTTGGATGCATCCTGGCGAGGGGGAATCGTCCCCTCCCCGGCCTTACGGACGGCGCGCCAGGAAGTCGAGGACCGCCGCCTTGTAGTGCCGGTCGCCGGTGGCGAGCATGTGGTCCCGATTGGGGATGACGAAGAACTCGGCCCCGGGGATGAGCGCCGCCAGCTTCTCGCCGGAGCCGGCGACGGAGTCCTTGTCGCCGATCGCGATCAGCGTCGGGATGTGGATCGTCGCCAGTTCCTCCGGCGTGAAAGTCTGCCGGGCGCGCCGCATGCAGGCAGCGAGCGCCAGCGTGTCGCTGCCGGTCTGCTCAGCGAACTTGCGATAGGCGCGGCCGGGCTCGCCTTCCACGTCGTCGAGGCTCGGGGCCTCGAGCGCGGCGACGATGGCATCCTCGCCCTGCATGCCCTCGACCATCGCGTAACCCATCCCGCCGAGGATCATCGAGCGCATGCGGTCCTGGTGCTCGAGGGCCATGTCGACGGTGATGCGGGCCCCCATCGAATAGCCCATCACGTCCGCGCGGGGGTTGCCGAGATGATCGAGCAGATTCGCGGCGTCGGCGGCGAGCAGCGCCAGGGGATAGAGGTCCGGATCGTGGAGCTTCGCGCTCCGGCCATGGCCGCGCACGTCCATCGAGATGACCCGCCGGCCCTCCCGCTTGAGCGTGTCGATCCAACCCGTGGCGCCCCAGTTGACGACATGGTTGGATGCAAAGCCGTGAATGAGCAGGATCGGATCGCCTTCCCCGCCGTCGAGGAATGCGATATCGACCCCATCGGATGAAAAATGCTCGACCGCCATCGGTGCGCACCCTAGCCGCGACCGGGGCTGGAGGAAACCCTGTCGCGAGGCCGCGGCGACGGTTATCCTTGGCATGAAACGAGGGACTTGAGATGGCAGACCACGTCATTCCGCATTTCCAGAACGATGCGGGCGTCGCCGCGATCACGATCGGCGTGAAGGAATTCATGTGCGTCGGCGCCACGCCGCCCTACGACCATCCCCACGTCTTCCTCGACATGGGCGACGACTCCGAGAAGATCTGCCCGTACTGCTCGACGCTCTACCGCTACGACCCGGCGCTCGGCGCCGCCGTGAGCGACCCGCCTGGCCACCTCTATCGCGAGCCGGCAGCGGCCTGAGGCCGCGGAGGCAGGCAAACCCATGGTCGAGCGGCCGGTCCTCGTCATCGTGGGCGCCGGCATCGCCGGGCTGACCGCCGCACTGACCGTCGCCGAGGCGGGCTTCGACGCCGTGGTGGTCGAGCGCTCGGCCGAGCTGCTCGTGATCGGCGCCGGCATCCAGCTTTCGCCCAATGCCGGCCGGGTCCTCCGCGCGCTGGGACTCGACGCCGCCCTCGATGAGGTGGCGACGCGGCCGACGGCGATCGCCGTGCGGAATGGCGTCAGCGGACACCTCACCACCACCCTCCCCGCCGCCGCGTTCGAGCAACGCTACGGCTTCCCCTACCGCGTCATCCATCGCGCCGACCTCCAGGCCGTGCTGGTCGCCGCCGTGGAGCGCCACCCGCATGCCCGCCTGGTGCTCGGCGCGGAGATCGCCGACGTGCTGCCGCGCGACGACGGGCTCTATGTCCGCATCCGGCGGGCCGAGGGCAGCGAGATCGTATCCGCCGCGGGCCTCCTCGGGGCGGATGGCGTGTGGTCGGAGACGCGGGGCCGGATCGCGAACGCCTCGGCCGCACGGCCGACCGGGCGAACCGCGTGGCGGACCGTGATCCCGATCGACGACACGCCGTCCGGCACCCCCGCCGACCGGGTCGGACTGTTTCTGGGGCCCGACGCGCATGTCGTGGTCTACCCGGTGGCGCGCGGGGCGGCGCTGAACGTCGTCGCCATCGTCGAGGAGCCGTTCGACAAGCACGGCTGGGCCACCCACGCCAATCCGCACCGCGCGGCGGAGCGGTTCAACGGCTGGTGCATCGACATCCGCAGCCTCGTCAACGCACCGACGCCCTGGCAGAAGTTCGCCATGCACGTCGTCGACCCCACCGGACCCTGGGTCTCGGGACGGATCGCGCTGATCGGGGATGCGGCCCATGCCATGGTGCCGTTCCTCGCCCAGGGCGGCGCGATGGCGATCGAGGATGCCGCCGTGCTCGGCCGCAGCCTCGCCGCCCACCCCGACGACGTGCCCGCCGCCTTCGCCGCCTACGAGGCGGCCCGGAAGCCGCGCGTCTCCCGGCTGTGGAAGGCCGCGTTCCGGACCGGCGAGCACTACCACCTGACCGGGCTGATGGCGGCCGCCCGCGACCTCGTGCTCAAGGCCATCGGCGAGCGGTTCCTCATTGCCCGGAACGACTGGATCTATCGCTGGTCGCCGGACGCCTGACGGTCGGCGAAGGCGAGCACGGCGGGGATGACGTCGTCCACGGCGAGCTCGAGGATGCAGTGGGGCGTGTCGGCCACGCAGCCGTCTGTGCATAGCGGGCGGTGCGCCGCGGGTCGGAGCAGCAGCACGCTATCCGGATCGGCCCACGGGCCGAAGCGTTCCGGCGCGGACGGATGCGACGGCGATGCGCCCTCGGGATGCGCACCGAGGATCACCACCGGCGCGCCGAGCGCCGACGCGACATGGCCCGGCCCGCTGTCCATACCGACGAACAGCGCCGCCGCGCCGGCGAGCGCCGCATTCTCGCGAAGGCCAAGCACACCGGCAGTCGAAGCGGCCGGCACACCGGACGCCGCGATCATCGCCGCGACCTCGTCTGCCGCAGCGACGTTCTCCGGTCCGCCGATCACCGCCGCGTCCATGTCGTGCGCGGCAGCGATCACCGTCGCCAGCGCGGCCGTCCGATCGAGCGGCCACTGCCGGCGGCCGGCGGCGAAAGGCGCCACGGCGAGGAGCGGCCGGACGGACGATCCGAATCGCGCGACACGGAAGGCGGCGGCCGCTTCCCGGTCGGCCGCGGTCAGGTCGAGCTGCAGCCGGGCCTCGCGCGCCCCGCCCAGCGCTTCGAGCATGCCGAGCGTGTGCTCGACCTCGTGGCATTGCCGCTGGTCGAGGAGCGCCACGTCGAGGAACCGGTCGAAGCCCGGGTTGTCGCGGCGCTTCCGGTGCGTGCACTGCTCCGAGAAGCCGACAACCGTCGCAGCCCCGCTCAGTCCGGCGATGCGGGTGGCGCCGTTGAAGTCGGTATCCCAGCGCGGCACGAGCGCGAGGTCGAAAGCCCCGGTCGAGACGTCGCCGAGGAAGCCGTCGAGCATGGCCTCGTCGGCGGCACCGAAGCGCACCGGCCCCTCGGCCGCCGCCGGAACGCCGATGACGCGGTCGACGAGGCGGCAAGGCGCGGCGAGCGCGTAGGCCCGGTCGAGGACCACTGCGGTGATCTCCGCTGCCGGCGCGGCACGACGCAGCCCGGCGAGGAACGGCGTCGTCAGCACCCAGTCGCCGATGAAGTCGAGCTTCACCACCAGGATCTTCCGGCACGCGACGAGGGCGACGCCGGCCGTGCCCGGACCGAGGCCGACCACCCGCCCGGCCCGAAGTGGCGGCTGGTCGGGCCAGTCGCGCACCGTGGTTGCCGGTGGCACCGGATTGCCCAGCGATGACGGAGGATCGGGACGCGGCATCGGCGCGCTCAGCTACCGTTGACCTCGAGCATCCAGTTGAGGATCAGGCGCCAGTCGGTCATGCGGATCGGCGTGCCGTGCGAGCCGGAGTTGAACAGCGCGAACTTGATCGGATAGCTCGGGTCGGCCTGCTTGAACTTCTTGAAGAAGGCGTCCTGCTGTTTCCAGTTGATGACGATGTCGCCGGTGCCGTGGCCGAGATAGACCGGGACCTTGCGCTTGAACGCGGCGGTGCGGAAGAAGTCCTGGTCGTTGGTCGAGCCCATCAGCATGTAGCCGTCGATATGCTCGGCGATCTCGGGATCCTCCGCGAGCCCCCAGCAGATGCGGCCGCCGAGCGAGCCGCAGGCGACGAACACCGGGGCGCCGGGCGAGTTGGCGATGTACTTCTGGAGGAGCACCTTGGCCTGGGCGACGCCGCGCGCGTTGAGGTTGGGGAACTCGCCGGAAAGGTACACCCCGCCATTGCGCGCCATCAGGTTCTTGATGCGGTTGAAGTTGCCGCCGAACATGCCGTCATCGGCGCCCTGCCCGCGATTGCCGCCGCGGCCGTGGACGTAGAGGACGATCGCCTTGGCGCCGCCGTCCACCGCCCCGACCGCGATGTACTTGACACTGACCCTGCCATCCTTGGCGACCATGTCGCGCTGGCTGGCGGTCACGCTCATGTCGACGTACTGCGGCTTGGTCTGCTTCTCGGGGACGATGTCGCGCTCGTAGAGGTCGCGGCTTTCGACGTAGTCGACCTTGACGTAGTCGCCGCCGAAGCCGGTCTCGAGCACGCCCGGATACTGGAAGAGGTCGTCCTTGTAGGGCGCGAGGCGGTATGCTGCCTGCGCCGCCGGCGCAACGGCGATGACCATCGCCGCGAAAAACGCGGCGGCGATTCCCAATCTCACTCTGTCGGCCTCCTTCGGCTCGTGCGTCGCCCCCAAGGGTGACGGACTCTGCCGGATTATTGCGGTGGCGTCACCCCGTAGCCGAGGTCAACCGCGGCTGACCGCCGCCGTGGCGACCCCCATGCCGACCAGGCAGCCAGCGCCGGCGCGGTTCATCCAGCGCAGCACCGACGGCCGCCGGATGCGGGTTCGGAGCTGGTCCGCGGCGAGCGCGAAGACCAGGGCATTGATGCCGGCGAGGATCACGAAGGTCGCCTCCATGATGACCAGCTGCGGCAGCAGCGGCGCCGACCTGTCGATGAACTGCGGCACGAAGGCGATGAAGAAGGCGATGCTCTTGGGGTTGAGCGCGGTCACCACGAAGGCGTGGCCGAAGATGGCACGCGTCGGGCGCTCGGGCGCCGTGTCCGACTGCGGCAGGTGCGGCTCGGAGCGCCACAGCCGGATGCCGAGATAGACGAGATAGGCGGCACCGACCCACTTGAGGATGGTGAACAGCGTTGCCGAGGTGACGAGCAGCGCGCCGAGCCCCGCGAGTGACAGCGTCATCGCGGTCAGGTCGCCCAGCGCCACACCGGCGGCCATCGCCAGCGCCACCCGCTTCCCTTGGGTCAGCGCATAGCTGACCACCAGCAGGATGGTCGGGCCCGGGATGACGAGAAGCACGATCGAGGCAGCGGCGAAGGCGAGCCAGGTGGCGAATTCCATGATGATCACTCCGTTCGGTCGCGCCGAGGAAGCCTCGCGAAACACACGGCGTCAAGATGACGGATCGCGCCAGTCGGCGCCGCTGGAGGCGTCAGGAGGCTCCGGGCACCGAGCGCCCGGAGCGAGGATTGTACGGTCGTGGA
>JAEVZM010000693.1 GCA_023392225.1 Pseudomonadota bacterium | reverse complement strand
GGGCGGCGTCCTGTTCAGCGCGGCGCTGGTGATCTCGCACGAGCAGTCGATCACGCTCGGCGAAGCCGAGCGCGGCTACCAGACCTGGATCACGGGCAGCGTCGCCGGCATCCCCAGCGTCGTCATCGTCGGCCTGATCGTGCTCATCGTCGCCCACATCCTGCAAAGCCGCACCGCGTTCGGCCGCTACAGTGCGGCGATCGGTGCCGGCGAGCCGGCGGCCTATGCCTCGGGCGTGAAGGTCGACCGCCAGAAGGTCATCGCCTACGTGCTCTCGGCCTCGTTCGCCGCGCTCGCCGGGGTCATCCTCGCCGGGCGCCTGTCGAGCGGCTCGCCGACCCTCGCCGCCGAGCTGCTCCTGCCCTCGATCGCCGCGGTCGTGGTCGGCGGCACCGCGATCACCGGCGGCGTCGGCAGCATCTGGCGGACCCTCGTCGGGGCCCTGATCATCTCGGTCGTGCGCATCGGCATGACCTTCCTCGGCGTCAACATCTTCGCCCAGAATATCGTCTTCGGCGCGGTCCTGATCATCGCCGTCGCCATCACCATCGATCGGTCGAAGATTCCGATCGTCAAGTAGTCCGGAGGGTTAGTCATGGATCTCGGCTTGCGCGACAAGGTCGCCGTCATCACCGGGGGCAGCGTCGGCATCGGCCTCGCCGTCGCCAAGGGCCTGGCGCAGGAAGGCAGCCACGTCGTCATCGCCGCCCGCGGCGCCGATCGCCTCGAGGCGGCGCGGGAGGAGGTGGCCGCGCTCGGCGGCCGCGTGCTCGCGGTCAACTGCGACGTCGCCACGGCGTCGGGCTGCGACGCGCTCGTGGCGGCGACCGCGAAGGAATTCGGCGGCGCCGACATCCTCGTCAACAATGCCGGCACCGGCAGCAACGAGACGATCATGGAGGCGCCGGACGCGAAGTGGCAGGCCTACTGGGACCTCCACGTCATGGCCGCGATCCGCCTCGCCCGGGGCTTCGTTCCGCTGATGAAGGCGCGCGGCGGCGGCGTCATCCTCAACAACGCCTCGATCTGCGCCACCCAGCCGCTGTGGTACGAGCCGATCTACAACGTCACCAAGGCGGCGCTGGTGATGGCGTCGAAGACCATGTCGACCGAGTTCATCAAGGACGGCATCCGCGTCAACGCGGTGAACTTCGGACTGACGCTGACGCCGGACTGGATCAAGACGGCCAAGCAGCTCACCGCCGATTCGGGCGGCGACTGGCAGGGCTATCTCGACAAGGTCGCGGACGAGCATGCGCCGATCAAGCGCTTCGCCTCGGCCGAGGAAGCCGCGGACTTCCTGGTGTTCCTCGCCTCCGACCGCGCAAGCTACTCGGTGGGCTCGACCTATTTCGTCGATGGCGGCATGCTGAAGACGATCTGACCGCCGGCCGGGTGCGACGACCGGTCGCCGGGGTGGCCATCGCGGTCTTTCGCTGGTTCGATGGGCCATGAAAGCAAGCCGGAGATACCCTTCCTCGACCGACGTCGCGCGACTCGCGGGGGTCTCGCAATCGGCGGTTTCGCGCGCCTTTTCCGAGGGCAAGAGCGTCTCCGAGGAGACCAGCCGCAAGGTCTTCGAGGCGGCCAAGAAGCTCGGCTACAGCCCGAACCTGTTGCCGCGCATCCTCAAGATGCACCGCTCCAACCTGGTGGCGATCGTCGCCGGCGGCACCGACAATCCTTTCTATGCCGCCACGCTCCAGTCCTTCACCCAGGCGCTGCAGCAGAACGGCTACCAGGTGCTCCTGGTCTATGTCGACGACGACCACAGTCTCGACGGCGTGGTGCCGCGGCTGCAGAGCTACCGGGTCGACGCCATCGTCAGCGCCCTGCCGGTGCTGACCAAGGAGGCGGCCAAGGCGCTCGCCGACGTGCGGGTGCCGACCATCTCGTTCAACACCCCGGTCCGCAACCGCTGGGTCGCCGCGGTCTGCTCCGACGGCGCCGGCGGCGCCGCGGCGGTGGCCGAGCTGTTCCTGTCGCGCGGGGCGCGGACCTTCGCCTACGTCGCCGGCACCGAGGGCAGCCACGCCTCGAGCGAGCGGTTCCGCGGCTACCTGCACCGCCTGCACGCCCAGCGCATCGGCGACGTCGCCGTGGTCTCCGGCAACTGGTCCTATGTCAGCGGCTACGAGGCGGTCCTCACCCTCGGCCGACGTGGCCCGATCCCCGACGCGATCTTCTGCGCCAACGACCTGATGGCGATCGGGGCGCTGGACGCGCTCCGCCACGAGCTTGGCGCGAAAGTACCGGACGAGGTGATGGTGGCCGGCTTCGACGACGTGCCCGAGGCGGCGTGGAAGGCCTACGACCTCACCACCGTGCTCCAGGACGGCAAGGCGATGGTCGACGAGGCGGTCGCGATCCTGCGCGACATGATCGCCTCGACGCGATCCGCCGGCGGAATCCTCCGCACCGTCCCCTGTCGTCTCATCGAGCGCGGCACGACCGATCGCACGCCGCCGAAGGACCCCGCCCCCCGCCGCCGCAAGCGACGCGCGTAGATCGCTGCCGAGCCCGCAACCGCCGGGCGGCACGATGCCGCCCCCGCGGCGAATTCCGCCGTTGTCCCGCCCGCCACATGCAGGCATGATCCCGCGCCTCGAACATCGACGGAGGACCGATGCCGGACTGCCTGATCGGAGCGGATGACGCTCCGGACGCCATCTCCGTGCGTGCCCTCGCCCCCGAGAGGCTCGACACGTTCCTCGACGGGCGCCCCGACATCGCCGGCTTCATCCGCGCTATCGGCTTCAAGGCCACTGCCGGCGCCCTCATCGCCTTGCCGGAGGCCGGCGGGGTCGGCGAATTCCTGTTCGGGCTCGGTGCCGAGGCCGGCCGGCCCGCCCTATTGCCGGGCCGCCTGGCGACCTCGCTCCCCGCCGGCGAATACCGGCTCGGCGACGGCTTCGCCGATCCTGCGGCCGCGGCGCTCGCCTTCGCCCTCGGCGCCTACCGCTTCACCCGCTATCGCGACCGCGACGGCGGGCCGCGGCTGGTCCTGCCGGCTGGCATCGATGCCGCCCGCGTCGCCCGGATCGCCGACGGCATCTACCTGACGCGCGACCTGATCAACACGCCCGCCAACGCCATGGGACCGGCCGAGCTCGCCCTCGCCGCCGAGGATCTCGCCGCCCGCCATGGCGCGGCGATCGAGATCACCCAGGGCGATGCGCTGGCCGACGGCTTCCCGCTCATCCATGCCGTCGGCGCCGCCGCCACCCCGTCCCGCGCGCCGCGCCTCATCGACCTCACCTGGGGCGACCCGGCGGCGCCGAAGGTGACGCTGGTCGGCAAGGGGGTGTGCTTCGACACCGGCGGGCTCGACATCAAGCCGTCCGCCGGCATGCTCCTGATGAAGAAGGACATGGGCGGCGCCGCCAACGTGCTCGGCCTCGCCCACATGATCATGGATGCCGGCCTCGCGGTGCGGCTGCGGGTACTGATCCCGGCGGTGGAGAATGCCATCTCCGGTGCCGCCTTCCGCCCCGGCGACATCTTCCGGAGCCGGAAGGGCCTGACCGTCGAGATCGGCAATACCGACGCCGAGGGCCGCCTGGTGCTGGCCGATGCGCTGGCGCTCGCCGGCGAAGAGAGCCCCGGGCTGCTCGTCGACATCGCGACCCTGACCGGTGCCGCCCGCGTCGCGCTCGGCCCCGAGATCGTGCCCTTCTTCACCGCCGACGATGCGCTGGCCGATGCCGTCGCCGCCGAGGCCGAGGCGGTCGCCGACCCGATGTGGCGCCTGCCGCTCTGGCGCCCCTACCTGCCGATGCTCGATTCCCGCATCGCCGACATCAACAATGCCGGCTCAGGCCCCTTCGCCGGGTCGATCACCGCCGCCCTGTTCCTGTCGTCCTTCGTGCCCGAGGGCCAGTCCTGGCTCCACGCCGACATCTACGGTTGGAACCCCAAGGATGCGCCGGGGCGTCCGGAAGGCGGCGAGGCGCAGGCCATCCGGGCGCTATATGCCTTGTTGGAAAGCCGATACACTGCTTGAATCATGCGCCGCCTAAAGGGTTAAATGCCGCGCTTCCTCATCGTTGCGCCGGGGGCGACGCATGCCGGTGGAGTTCAGGCCAAGCCAGGCGCTCCGCCTGTGGCGGGACGTGACGTTCGATCTGGTCCGCGATGGCCAGCCCGATCTCTCGGCGCGCCAGATGGCGGTGCTGCTCACCGTCTATCTCGAGCCGCCGCCGCATACTGTGAAGGGGCTCGCGGAGCGGCTTGGCGTGACCAAGCCGGTGATCACGCGGGCGCTCGATTCGATGGGAAGACTGCGCTTGGTGGGGCGCAAGCGCGACGAGGCCGATCGGCGGAACGTCCTCGTCCAGCGCACGGTCGAAGGTGCCCTGGCCGTGGAGGGCCTCGGCGACGCGATCGTGGCGCGCTATCGTGACCTGCCGCTCTGAAGGAACCGTCCGGCGGGCGGCGACCAGGTTGGCAGTGGTGTGCCGCAGGCTGGCGCAACCGTCGCGAGACGGTGCCCTGCTGCGGTTGCGAGGGGGAGTTCGTTGACGTTCGAGCAGCTTCTTTCGGTTGGCGTCATCATCGTCCTGATGGGCGTGATGGTGTGGGGAAGGGTCCGCTACGATCTCGTCGCGGTGGGCGCGCTGATCGCGTCGCTGCTCCTCGGCATCGTCACCGTGGACCAGGCCTTCTCGGGCTTCAGCAACGACATCGTCATCATCGTCGGCGCGGCGCTGCTGGTCAGCGCCGGCGTGTCGCGCTCCGGCATCACCGAATACGCCATCCGCCGCATCGCGCCGAACGTCACCCGCGTCCACGGCCAGCTTGCGCTCCTCGTCGTCACGGTCGGCGTGATGTCGGCCTTCATCAAGAACATCGGCGCGCTCGCGATCATGATCCCGATCGCCTTCCAGTTCGCAGAGCGCTCCAAGGTGTCGCCGTCGGTGTTCCTGATGCCGATGGCCTTCGCCTCGCTGCTCGGCGGCATCACGACGCTGATCGGCACTTCGCCCAACATCATCGTCTCGCGCATGCGCGTCGAGCTCGGCGAGGGCCCCTTCTCGATGTTCGACTTCGCCCCGGTGGGCGTGGTCATCGCCGCGGTCGGCTTCACCTTCCTGATCCTGTTCTACTGGCTCGTGCCCCAGCGCAAGCGCGAGGGCGGCAGCATGCACGAGGCGCTGGCCAGCCACACCTATCTGCTCGAGGCCAAGATCGCGCCCGACACCACGATCCGCGGCAAGACGGTCGCCGATCTCCTCAAGATGGCCAAGGGCAGCGTCACCGTGACCTCGCTGCTGCGCGGCGGGGTCAGCCTCACGCTGCTCCCCGACGTCGTGCTGCGCGACGGCGACCGGCTGCTGATCGAGGGCGACCCGACGGCGCTCGACGGGCTCGTCGCCCAGGCGAAGCTCTCGGTCGCCAACGACCGCCGGACGCCCGGCGGCAAGAGCGTCGACGCGGTCGAGGCCGTGGTCGGCGCCGGCTCGAGCCTGATCGGCTGGTCGGCCGAGTCGCTCGACCTTTTCGACCACCTCGACGTCAATCTCCTCGCGATCAGCCGGAAGGGCCACCGGCTGACCGCCCCGCCGAGCACCATCCCGCTCGAGCTCGGCGACGTCCTCATCGTCCAGGGCGACCGCGATTCGCTGCCGAGCCTCCTGCGCGACCTCGGCTGCCTGCCGCTCGCCGAGCGGCCGATCCGGCTCGGCAGCGTGCGGCGCGGCATCGTGCCGGTGCTGATCCTTGCCGCTGCCGTCACCGCCACCGCCACCGGCCTCGTCTCGGTCGCGGTGGCGTTCTTCTCGGCCGCTTTCGCCATGGTGATGTTCGGCGTGGTGCCAGTCCGCGAGGCCTATGCCTCGCTCGATGGGCCGATCCTGGTGATGCTCGCCGCGCTGATCCCGGTCAGCGAGTCGCTGCAGCACACCGGCGCCACCGACGCCATAGCCAGTTTCCTCGCCGAAGTCGGGATGATGCTGCCGCCCTATGGCGCCATTGCCCTGATCATGCTGGTGGCGATGGCGGTGACGCCGTTCCTCAACAACGCCGCCACGGTGCTGGTCATGGCGCCGATCGCGGCGACCTATGCCACCAACCTCCATCTCCGCCCCGAGGCGTTCCTGATGGCGGTTGCGATCGGCGCCGGCTGCGACTTCCTCACCCCGATCGGCCACCAGTGCAACACGCTCGTGATGGGGCCGGGCGGCTACCGATTCTCGGACTATCCGCGCCTCGGGCTGCCGCTCTCGATCCTCGTCGTGCTGGTCGGCGTGCCGATGCTGATGCTGGTCTGGCCGGTCTGAGGCGCGTTCCCGCTCGTCAACGCACTTGCGATTCGGACGTTTTTGTCCGACATTGAAGCAGAGCGGCAGGTGCGAGCGCCATGGACAAGCGAGCCCGTTTCATCGCGCTGGTCCGGGCGGAAGCGAAAGCGCGTGGATTGTCCTTCCGCGTCGATACGGGCCGCGGCAAGGGCGGCCATGCAGTGATGTGGGTGGGCGATCGGTTCACGACGCTCCCCAGTCGCGAGATCGACCCCAAGACCGCCCGCAAGATCAGGAAGGCGCTGGGGCTCGATTGAGTCCCCGCCTCGCAGCCTCGGAGCCGAAGCCATGATCACCTTCGCCTATCCCGCCATCTTCGAGCGTGGCGACGAGGACGGCATCGTCGTCGTGACATTCCCCGACATTCCCGAAGCGATCACCGAAGGGGAGGGAATGGAGGATGCGCGGCGCATGGCTGCGGACGCGCTCGGCATGGCGCTGCTCACCTATGTGCGGACCCGGCGGAAGCTGCCCTCCGCCGGTCGGTCGGGGAGATCGCGTGAGATGGTGACCGTCGAGCCCGAGGTGGCCGCCAAGCTCGCCGTGCTGATGGCCTTCGCGGAGACCGGTATCACCCAGAGCGAGTTCGCCCGTCGCCTCGGCAAGGACGAGCGCGAGGTACGCCGGATTCTCGATCCGATGCACCCCACGAAGATCGGCGCCCTCGACGAGGCGCTCCGTATTCTCGGCCGCCGCCTGGTCGTCAGCGTCGAGACGCTGCCGGCGCGCGCGGCGTGACGGGGCGCTAGGCCCCGTTGCCGAGATAACCGCCCTTCCGGAGCGCGGCGACGATCTGGTCGGCGAGCTCGTCCGCCGAGGCGGTAGTGGTGTCGAGCTTGAGGTCGGGGTTGAGCGGCGCCTCGTAGGGCGAGTCGATGCCGGTGAAGTGCTTGATCTCGCCGGCGCGGGCCTTCTTGTAGAGGCCCTTCGGATCGCGCTCCTCGACCACCGACAGCGGCGCATCGACGAAGATCTCGAGGAACTCGCCGCTCTCCACCAGGTCGCGGGCCATCTGCCGCTCCGAGCGGAAGGGCGAGATGAACGACACCAGCACGATGATGCCGGCATCGACGAACAGCTTCGCCGTCTCGGCGACGCGCCGGATGTTCTCGACACGGTCGGCGTCGGTGAAGCCGAGGTCGCGGTTGAGCCCGTGGCGCACGTTGTCGCCGTCGAGCATGTAGGTGTGCCGCCCCATCAGGTGGAGCTTCGATTCCACCATGTTGGCGATGGTCGACTTGCCGGCGCCGGAGAGCCCGGTGAACCACAGGATCACCGGCTTCTGGCCCTTGAGGTCGGCCCGCGCCTGGCGGTCGATGTTGATCGCCTGCCAGTGGATGTTGGTGGCGCGGCGCAGCCCGAAGCGGATCATCCCCGCCGCCACCGTGGCATTGGTGAAGCGGTCGATGAGGATGAACGAGCCGGTGGTCCGGTTGTCGTCGTAGAGGTCGAAGGCGACCGGCTCGGACAGCGAGAGATTGACCAGGCCGATGTCGTTGAGCCCGAGCGTCTTCGCCGCCAGCGGCTTGAACGATTCGATGTCGACCTGGTGCTTGAGGTCGCTGACCGCGGCGCCCACCGTCCGCGTCCCCGACTTGAGCAGGTAGGGCCGGCCCGGCAGCAGCGGCTCGTCGCTCATCCAGATGACGTGGGCGGCGAGCTGGTCGGACACCTCGGGCCGGTCGAGCGGCGCGGCGAGGATGTCGCCGCGCGAGGCGTCGATCTCGGTGTCGAGGGTGATGGTGACGGCGTTGCCGGACCGGGCCTCGGCGAGATCGCCGTCGAGGGTGACGATGCGCGACACCGACGCCGACTGTCCGGTGCGAGCGACGACCACCTTGTCGCCCGGCTTGACGCTGCCGGAGGCGAGCGTGCCGGCATAGCCGCGGAAGCCGGCATTCGGCCGGTTGACCCATTGCACCGGGAAGCGGAACGGCTTCTCGGCGCTGCCGTCCTCGACCTTGACCGTCTCGAGATGGCCGAGCAGCGTCGGCCCGAGATACCAGGTCGTGCGGGCGCTCTTCTCGATGACGTTGTCGCCGTAGCGGGCCGACAGCGGGATCGCCACGATCGATTCGAACTGGAACTGCTCGGCGAACTCGGCGAAGCCGTCGCGGATCTCGTTGAAGCGGGCCTCGCTGAAATCCACCAGGTCGATCTTGTTGATCGCCAGCACCACGTGACGGATGCCGAGCAGCGAGACGATGTAGGCATGCCGCCGGGTCTGGGTGAGGATTCCGGCGCGGGCGTCGATCAGGAGCACCGCGAGGTCGGAATTGGACGCCCCGGTCGCCATGTTGCGCGTGTACTGCTCGTGGCCGGGGGTATCGGCAACGATGAAGCGGCGCCGCTCGGTCGCGAAATAGCGGTAGGCGACGTCGATGGTGATGCCCTGCTCACGCTCGGCGACGAGGCCGTCGACCAGGAGAGCGAAGTCGATGTCGCCCTCGGTGGTGCCGAACTTCTCGGATTCGGACTGGAGCGTCGCGAGCTGGTCCTCGAAGAGCTTCTTCGAATCATAGAGCAGCCGGCCGATCAGCGTCGACTTGCCGTCGTCGACCGAGCCGCAGGTCAGGAAGCGGAGGAGGTCCTTGCCCTCGTTCTCCGCGAGGAAGGCGGCGAAAGCATCGCTCTCCGCCATGCTGTGCGCCATCAAAAGTAGCCCTCGCGCTTCTTCATTTCCATTGCGCCGACCTCGTCATGGTCGATGAGGCGGCCCTGCCGCTCGGACGTGCGGGCGACGAACATCTCGCCGACGATGGCGTTAAGCGTCGTCGCATCGGATTCGACCGCGGCGGTGAGCGGGTAGCAGCCGAGCGTGCGGAACCGCACGAGGCGCATCTCCGGAGTCTCGCCGGGCAGGAGCGGCATGCGGTCGTCGTCGACCATCAGCAGCTGGCCGCCGCGCGTCACCACCGGCCGCTCCGCCGCGAAGTAGAGCGGAACGATGTCGATGTTCTCGGCGAGGATGTACTGCCAGATGTCGAGCTCGGTCCAGTTCGAGATCGGGAACACGCGGATCGACTCGCCCGGCTTGACCCGGGTGTTGTAGAGCGACCACAGCTCCGGCCGCTGGTTCTTGGGGTCCCAGGCGTGGCTGGCCGAGCGGAACGAGAACACCCGCTCCTTGGCCCGGCTCTTCTCCTCGTCGCGGCGGGCGCCGCCGAAGGCCGCATCGTACTTGCCGAGGTCGAGCGCCTGCTTGAGCGCCTCGGTCTTCATCACCTGCGTGTAGTAGGACGAGCCGTGGTCGAACGGGTTGATGTTCTTCGCCTTGCCGTCCTGGTTGGTGTGGACGATCAGGTTGAGGTCGTACTTCTTCGCGGTCTCGTCGCGGAACTGGATCATCTCGCGGAACTTCCACGTCGTGTCGACGTGGAGCAGCGGGAACGGCGGCGGCGCTGGGAAAAAGGCCTTCCGCGCCAGGTGAAGCATCACCGACGAATCCTTGCCGATGGAATAGAGCATCACCGGCCGCTCGAAATTGGCCACCACCTCCCGCATGATGAAGATGGCTTCCGCTTCGAGCCGCTGGAGATGCGGCAGGGGCTGGTTCATCGCAGGATATTCCTCAGGCGGTTTTCGCGGCCGGACCCTAACCACGTTCCGGGGGTCGGCTCAAGCACGGAAAGCGCGAGATTGCCGGCGCCGGAGGGGCCGGATTGCCGTGCGACGGGCGGTTTCGGGAATGAGTTTGCAAACCGTAGTCCGGGGCCGGCGCCCCGGCCATAATTCCGCGCCTTTCGCCGCCTATCAGCCCGCCCGTGACCGGTCGCCGGGGAGCCGCTAAGCTCGCGCTCGCCACGCCCGGGAAGGTGGGCGCCTTCGGCGGCGGTCTTCGCCGCGCCAATTGCTGGGGAAAGACCATGCCGCACGGCCTCCGTCGCCTGATGCCGCTCGCCCTCCTGCTCGGCGGCGCCGCTGCGCCCGCCTTCGCGCAGGAGCCGGCCACCGTCGACCTTTTCGGCCCGGACCGCCCGGCGCGCTCGGCCCTCCCCTCCGATCCGGCGGCGCGGGGGGGGCGGC
>JAEVZM010000680.1 GCA_023392225.1 Pseudomonadota bacterium | reverse complement strand
TGTCGGCCTTGGTCAGCACCAGACGGTCGGCGACGGCGGCCTGGCGGACCGACTCGCCATGCCGGGCGAGCTGGCCGGCGCCGTGCACCGCATCGACGGTGACGATCGTGCGGGCATGGCGGAACTGGTGGCGGAGCATGGGATCGGCGATCAGCGTGTGCAGGATCGGCACCGGATCGGCGAGCCCGGTGGTCTCCACGACGACGCGGCTGAAGGCCGGGATCTCGCCGCGCGCCATCTGCTCGCGAAGCCCCTCCAGGGTCTGCTTGAGATCGTCGCGGAGCGCGCAGCAGACGCAGCCGTTCCGGAGCAGCACCGTCTCGCCGTCGACGGTGCCGACGATCAGGTGGTCGATGCCGATCTCGCCGAACTCGTTGATCACCACCGCCGTGTCCTGAAGGTCCGGCGCGTGCAGGATGTCGTTGAGCAGCGTGGTCTTGCCGCTGCCGAGGAACCCGGTGAGCAGGAAGACGGGGATGCGGCGATCGTCCTCCACGGGGCTCAGGCCCCGCCGAGGCGCTGCAGCAGATCCGGATCGAGCGGATCGATGCCGCCATCGGTCATCCCGTCGGCCTGCATCCACACATGCCGCAGGTCGTCGACGATCTCGCTCCGCCCGGTCGGCGAGGCGACGATCATCCGCCGGCCAAACTCGCGAAGCCCGAGGGCCCTGGTCCGCAGGAGGAGGTTGACCAGTGCCACCCGCCGCTGGCGCTCCGCGGCGAGCGTCAGGCCGGCCTGGTGGGGTAGCCCCGAGGGGTTGTCCACCCGGTCGAGCCAGTCGGGACCGCCGCCGAGAACTCCGCAGGCACCGCACATCGCACCATCTCCCGCATCGAGGTGAGGATGGGGAGAGTGCCGGCCGGCGTCACCACATGCAACCGCCCCGACGGCGGAGCGCCGCCCGGCGCGGCGCGAGCGGCTATTCGAGATTGGTGTGCCGCGCCCGCATCGTCTCCGCCGTCTCGCCGACCCGGTCGCGGAGCTTGAGGATGATCAGCTCGAAGACGATCGATTCGGCGATCTCGAACAGCGACCCCATCGGCAGCACCGAGATCTTGGCGCCGCGATCGTCGGCCATGGTCTGCGCCGGGATGACCAGCCGCACGTCGGCCTTCTTCACGGCAACGCCCTTCGGCTGGGCGGTGACGATCGCCGTGCGTGCCCCGGCATCCCTGGCGATCTTCATGAAGGTCTCGGCGGTGGGCAGCCGACCCGGCCCGGAGGTGACGATCAGGAGGTCGCCCGGGCCGACCGGCGGCGTCGTCATGTCGGCGACGACGTGGGCGTCGAGCCCCATGTGGAACAGGCGCATGGCGAAGCCGCGAAGCGCCAGCCCCTCCCGCCCGGCGCCATAGAGGCAGATGCGGTTGGCAGCGATGATCGCCTCGATGAGATCGTCGGCGGCATCGTCGGCCATCCTGGCCATCACGCCGTCGAGATCGGTGATCGCGGCCTGTGCCAGCTTGGAAAGGGATTGAGTCACGGGCGTTTCCTTGGTTGGATGGTCTCTGTGCCGACGAAGAATACGACCGATGCCGCCCGAGGCGTAGCACAACGGGAGCGGGCGCTGGCCTTCGGCCGGGCTGGCGGACTGTGCCGAACGGCACAGTGCCCCCCTTCGCCCGCGTGATAGCGTGGCGTCATCACGCCCTGGAGGATGAACGCAATGAAGTTGGGAGCCACCCTGTCTGGCGCGGCCGTCGCCCTGCTGGTCGCGTGCGGCGGAAGCCATGCGACGGAGGTCACGGTGGACGCCACCACCGCCCGTGCCATCGCCCGGGACGCGACGGTCTACGGCTTCCCGATCCTCGACAACTACCGGATCCTCCACTCCTACTTCGTCGACGAGCACGGTCCCGAGTTCAAGGCGCCGTGGAACGTCCTCCACAACACCACGCGCGTCTACACACCGGACGACAAGGCGATCCAGACGCCGAATTCCGACACGCCCTATTCCCAGCTCGGCGTCGACCTGCGGGCCGAGCCGCTCGTCATCACGGTGCCCGCGGTGCCGGATGGCCGCTACTACTCGCTCCAGTTCATCGACCTCTACACCTTCAACTTCGCCTATGTCGGCAGCCGCGCCACCGGCAACGGCGCCGGCCGCTACATGCTTGCCGGCCCGGGCTGGGTCGGCGAAGTGCCCGATGGCATCGACGGGGTGATCCGCTCCGAGAGCAACCTCGCCTTCGTGCTCTACCGCACCCAGCTTCTCGGCCCCGGCGACATGGAGAACGTCGAGGCGATCCAGGCCGGCTACAAGGTCGAGCCGCTCTCGGCGTTCCTTGGCACCGAGCCGCCCCAGGCGCCGCCGCCGATCGACTTCCCCGCGCCGCTCGATTCGGAAGCGGAGCGGACGTCGATCGCCTTCTTCGACGAGCTGAACTTCCTGCTGCAGTTCGCTCCCGTGCATCCGAGCGAGATCGCGCTCCGCGAGCGGTTTGCCACGATCGGCATCACGCCGGGCGAGACCTTCGACACCGACGCGCTCACCCCGGAGATGCGCGAGGCGCTTGCCGCCGGCATGGCCGATGCCTATGCCGACCTCGCCGAATACAAGACGACGGAGATCGATACCGGCCAGGCCAGCTCCGCCGACGGCTTCGGCACCCGCGAGTTCCTCGACAACGACTACATGCGGCGGATGGCGGCGGCCGCCTTCGGCATCTACGGCAACTCGAAGGAGGAGGCGATCTATCCGGCCTATTTCGTCGATGCCGAAGGTCAGGCGCTCGACGGAACGCGGCGCTACACGCTGCATTTCGACAAGGACGCCCTGCCGCCGGTCAACGCCTTCTGGTCGCTCACCATGTACGCGCTGCCGCAGAGCCTGCTCGTCGCCAATCCGATCGACCGCTATCTGATCAACACGCCCATGCTGCCCGACCTCAAGCGCGATGCGGACGGCGGCATCACCCTCTACCTCCAGCACGAGTCACCGGGCGCGGAGAGGGAGTCGAACTGGCTGCCCGCTCCTGCCGGCCCGTTCTGGACGGCGATGCGGCTCTACTGGCCGAAGCCGGAGGCGCTCGACGGGCGCTGGAAACAGCCGCCGCTCCAGCGCGTCTCCGACCCGGCATCGCCATAGCCTGCCGCGGGTGACGAAGGACTGCCCCTGCCCTTGGGCTTCCGGCCGGAGGTGCTAGACTGCCCTCATACGCCGTCTTCCGGGCAGAGGGACGGACGGCGGAGGGAGGGGGCCGACTGATGACGGACGACGCGCTCTACGGCAAGGAAGACGCACGCGGCAACTGGGTGCCGAAGAAGCCGGTGAGCTACGGCCCGGTCTTCGACTGGCCGCCGGACGGGAGGGCGCTGTGGAAGTTCTTCTTCGGCTTCCCGGGCTACTTCCTGCCCTGGAACGTGCTCTACGCGCTCGCCGCGATTCTCATCTGGATGTACCTCACGCCCTCGCTCGAGACGATGAAGACGTTCTCGCTCGGCTGGGTCGCGCTGATCCTCGTCCGCAATGTCGGCCTCGCCATCGCCGTCTACGGCGCCTGGCACCTCTGGCTCTATTCGTGGCGGAAGCAGGGGACGCGCTTCAAGTACAACAAGCAGTGGCCCAAGGAGAAGTCGTCGGCCTTCGCCTTCGGCAGCCAGACCTACGACAACATGTTCCATACGCTGGTCAGCGGCGTGCCGATCTGGACCGCCTACGAGGTGCTGCTGCTGTGGGCCTATGCCAACGACATCGCGCCGTTCATCACCTTCGCCGAGCACCCGGTGTGGTTCGTCGCCGTGTTCTTCCTGGTGCCGTTCATCCACGAGGTCGGCTTCTATTTCGCCCATCGCCTGATGCACTGGCCGCCGCTCTACCGGGTGGCGCACGCCCTCCACCACCGCAACATCAACCCCGGCCCGTGGTCGGGCCTGTCGATGCATCCGATCGAGCACGTCGTCTACTTCTCGACGATCCTCCTGTTCTTCTTCATCCCCTCGCCCCCGATCCACATGATCAACCTCGCTTCGCGGCTCGGTGTCGCGCCGGCGCAGGGCCATACCGGCTTCGACCGGGTGGTGATGGGCAACGAGAAGAGCATGGACACCTCGTACTACGCCCACTACCTCCACCATAAGTACTTCGAGGTGAACTACTCCGACGGGATGGTGCCGCTCGACCGCTGGTTCGGCTCGTTCCACGACGGCACGCCCGAGGCCCACGAGGCGATGAAGGCCCGCCGCCTGCGCCGGGGGGTTTAGGAAGCTTCAGCCTCTTCGACCTCCTCAGAGACATCATCATCGACGAAATCTGGCCCACCAGCAGTGAATCCGAGCACCTCGTCCGCAAGTCCGCTTTCTAGTGTCTCCACGCTACACGGCCCGTGTCCGCCGCCCTGCGTCTTCAACGGTCTTCTTGGCCGTATCCAACTGACGACCAATCTTGTCCCACACATCACCGTACTTCCGGAACTCGGTCTTCGCAGCACTGAGGACTTGCCATACCTCACTCGTTCGTTTCTCGATGGCCAACGTGCGAAAGCCCATTTGCAGACTACTGAGAAGAGCTGCAAGCGTAGTCGGCCCAGTCATCATGACGCGATGCTTGTTCTGAATATCACTAGATAGTCCGGGCCTCCGAACAACCTCGGCAAAGAGCCCCTCCGTCGGCAGATACATGACTGCAAAATCAGTCGAATACGGCGGACATATGTACTTTTCGCTGATTCGCTTCGCCTCCAAGCGGATCGCACGGTCCAATTCGGACGCGGCCTGGCTAACCGCGTCCACATCTCCGGCGTCCTGCGCGGTAAGCAGGCGGTCGTAGCTCTCTTGCGGAAATTTCGCATCAATCGCCAAAAGTACGGGTGGTCCATCCGCCTTTCCCGGGAGATTGACGGCAAATTCGACCACCTCACCAGACTCAGGATTGATCCGTACATTTTCAGAATACTGATCCGGCGTCAGCATGTCTTCAAGAATTATACTTAGCTGAACCTCGCCCCAGACGCCACGTGACTTTACGTTAGTAAGAACTCTCTTCAAATCTCCGACGCCATTGGCGAGTGTCTTCATTTCGCCAAGGCCGCTGTGCACTTGTTCAAGCCGTTCACTTACCAGCTTAAATGACTCACCGAGCCGTTGCTCCAGTGTGCCCTGGAGTTTTTCCTCCACGGTCGCACGCATCGCTTCGAGCTTTGTCTCGTTATCTTTGCGAACGGATTCCAGACTATTCTGAAGCGTCTCTCTGATAGACTCCTGTCTCTTTTCGTTGGACTCTGTCATTTCCTTGATTCGTTTCGTGATGTTTTCCAGATTTTCTTTCTGCTCGGACCGAGCATCACGTTGTGCATTGTCCAATCGCTCCGCCAATAAATTAACGGCGGCGTTGGTCTCACCGAGGCGTTTGCTCTGAGCATCACCAAATGCGTCAGTTCGCTCCCGAAGCGCCTGCTCCTGAGCGGCGCGCGCCTCAACCGCCTCCCGCCGCATGCTTGATAATTGCTCGGCCTGAGCAGTTCCGAAGGAAGCAAATCTCGTTTCTAGAGATTGCTGATGAACCGCCAGAACATCGCGGAGCTCCGCTCGTATTTCCCGGCTCTCGTCTTGAATCATCGGCGGCAGAGTCCGAACTGCTTGTTCAATCCTAGCCATTTCCGCCCCGAGACCACGCCTTAGCAGGACGAAAGACACTAGAATGACGGCAATTACGACGACCAATTCTAAAACGATTGAGGTAATGTCCATGCTTTTATTCCTACAACGAATAACATCGCACCAATATCGATTCAACCCCGGGTTATGGTATCATCAACGGAGGACATCGCGTCAAGGACCGTGACGCGAGTGACCCCAGCGAACATCTTGCCCGATGCGACGCCGCCTCATAGGGTCCGGCCAGCAAGCGGGACCATGCCATGACCGTCATCTACAAGATCGCGACCCGGACGCTGTGGCGCGAGGCCGAGGCGGCCGGGACCTTCACCGGTGCGCCGATCGACGTCGAGGACGGCTACATCCATTTCTCGACGGCCGAGCAGGTCCGCGAGACGGCACGGCGCCATTTCGCCGGTGTGGACGACCTGGTGATCGCGGCGATCGACAGCGGCCGGCTGGGCGCGGAATTGCGCCACGAGCCGTCCCGCGGCGGACAGCTCTTCCCGCACCTCTACGCGCCGCTGTCGCTCGATGCGGTGCTTTGGGTCAAGCCGCTGCCGCTCGGTGCCGATGGCAGCCACCAGTTTCCGGGCGAGGTGCCATGACCGACCTCTGGCCGCTCGCCCGGCCCTTCCTCTTCGGCCTCGATCCCGAGCGCGCCCACCGTCTCGCCCTCAAGGCGCTGAAGACCGGCCTGATGCCGCGGCCGCCGCGCGCCGGCCCGATGCTCCGGCAGCGGCTGCTCGGCCTCGATTTCCCCAATCCGCTCGGCATGGCCGCCGGCTTCGACAAGCACGGCGAGGTGGCCGACAGGCTGTTCGCCCTCGGCTTCGGCTTCGTCGAGATCGGCACCGTCACCCCCCAGCCGCAGCCCGGCAATCCGGCGCCCCGGATGTTCCGCCTGCCGGAGCACGAGGCGCTGATCAACCGCTTCGGCTTCAACAGCGAGGGCCACGACGTGGTCCATGCCCGCCTCGCCCGCCGGGTGGGGCGCGGAATCGTCGGCATCAATATCGGTGCCAACAAGACCAGCACCGACCGCATTGCCGACTATGCCCTCGGCGTCCTCCGCTTCGCCGACGTCGCCGACTATATCGCCATCAACGTCTCATCCCCCAATACGCCGGGGCTCCGCGACCTTCAGGAGGCGAAGGACCTCGCCGCCGTGCTGCGGACCGCGACCGAGGCCCGCGACAGCGCTCCGCGGCGCGTGCCGCTGCTCGTCAAGATCGCCCCCGATCTCGACGACGACACGCTGGCGGCGATCGTGCGCACCGTGCGCGATGCCGGTATCGAGGGCCTGATCGTCACCAACACCACGGTCTCGCGTGGCGCCGTCGCCGGCCATCGCCATGCCGGCGAAGCGGGTGGCCTGTCCGGCCGGCCGCTATTCACCGCCGCCACCGCGATGCTCGCCAAGGTCCGGACCCTCGCCGGGCCGGAGATGGTGCTGGTCGGGGCCGGCGGGATCGATTCGGCCGAGACGGCCTTCGCCAAGGTGCTGGCTGGTGCCGACCTGGTGCAGCTCTATACCAGTCTCATCTATCGCGGGCCGACGCTGCCCGGGCAGATCCTCGC
>JAEVZM010000669.1 GCA_023392225.1 Pseudomonadota bacterium | reverse complement strand
CTCGTCACCAGCGGGCCGACACAGGAGCCGATCGATCCGGTCCGCTACATCGCCAACCGCTCCTCGGGCAAGCAGGGCCATGCCATCGCCGCAGCGGCCGCGGCGGCCGGGGCGAAGGTGACGCTGGTCAGCGGCCCGGTGACGATCCCCGACCCGCCGGGCGTGACCGTGGTCCACGTCCAGTCGGCGCGCGACATGCTCGCCGCCGTCGAGGCGGCGCTCCCGGTCGACGTCGCGGTCATGGCGGCGGCGGTCGCCGACTGGCGGCCGGAGACGGAAGCGCATGGCAAGATCAAGAAGGACGGCAGCGGCGCGGTGCCGCCGCTGAGGCTGGTCGAGAATCCCGACATCCTCGCCACGATCGGGCGCCACCACACGCTCCGGCCGCGGCTGGTGGTGGGCTTCGCGGCGGAGACCGCCGATCTCCTCGCCAATGCCGGAAAGAAGCTCACGGCGAAGGGAGCCGACTGGATCCTCGCCAACGACGTCTCGGAAGGTACCGGCGTGATGGGCGGTGACAGCAATACGATCAATCTGGTCAGTGCGGCGGGCGTCGACGCCTGGCCGACGCTGTCCAAGACCGAGGTCGCGGCGCGGCTCGTCGCGCGCATCGCCGCGGCCCTGCCCAAGGAGCTCACGGCGTGACCGCGGTCGGCATATCGGTGCTCCGGCTCCCCGGCGGCGACGACCTGCCGCTGCCCCAGCCGAAGTCGACCCTTGCCGCCGGGGCCGATCTCGCCGCCGCGATCCCGCCCGGCGAGACCCTGACGCTCGCGCCCGGCGCCAGCGCGCTGGTGCCGACCGGCTTCGCCTTCGCGATTCCCGCCGGCTTCGAGGGCCAGGTGCGGCCGCGCTCCGGCCTCGCCGCCAAGCATGGCGTCACGGTCCTCAACACGCCGGGCACGATCGATGCCGACTACCGCGGCGAGGTGAAGGTGATCCTCGTCAACCACGGCGCCGCGCCGTTCGCGATCGAGCGCGGCATGCGGATCGCGCAGCTGGTCATCGCGCCGGTGGTGGCGCCGGCCTTCACGGAAGTGACGGAACTGCCGGAGACCGAGCGCGGCGCCGGCGGCTTCGGTTCGACCGGCACCGGCACCGGCACGTAGGCGGGCGCCGGCTCAGGCGATGGCGGCGATGGTCTCGTCGTCGAGCTGGCCCGGCACGATCGTGATCGGCACCGGGAAGGTGCCGGCGGCCTTGCCGGCGAGCGCGGTGACCAGCGGCCCGGGGCCTTCCTTGTCCATGCTCGCGGCGAGCACCAGCACGGCGATGTCCTCGTCGTCCTCGATGAGCTTGAGGAGCTCGCTCGCGGTCTGGCCCTCGCGGATCACCACCTGGGGCTCGATCATGGTCTTGTCGCGGACGAAGTCGGCGGCCTTGCCGAGCGCCCGCTCGGCTTCCTCCATCGCTTCGGCGCGCATGATGTTCTCGACGCCCACCCACTGGGTGAACTCGCTCGGGACGATGACGTAGAGCAGCACCACCACGCCGCCGGTGTGGAGGGCGCGGCGCCCGGCATAAAGCTGGGCGCGGCTGCTTTCCGGGCTGTCGTCGACCACCACCAGGAACTTGCGGCGGTGGCCTTCGACGGTACTCTTTCGCTGGGCGATCATGGCGGCGAGAGTGGCATGGCGGGACGGCTGTCGGCAATCGCCAGCGGGCAATCGATCACAGTCTTTTGGACCCCCAAAAGAGGGGGCCGAGCGCTGGCCGCTAGCGGCGCTATTTCCTGCGCACGAACCCCACCACGTCCTTGACGCCGTCGAGCGTCTTCTCGGCGATCGCCCCGGCCCGCTCGGCGCCCTCGTTGAGCACGTCGTCGATGTGGCCGGGATCGTCGAGCAGACGCCGCATCTCGGCGGCGATCGGCGACATCTTCTCGACCGCGAGGTCGGCCAGCGCCGGCTTGAAGGCCGAGAACTGGGCGCCGCCATGGTCGCGGAGCACCTCGCTCTTCGAGACGCCGGCGAGGCCGGCATAGATGCCGACGAGATTGTCCGCCTCGGGCCGGGACTTGAGGCCCGCGATCTCGGAGGGGAGGGCCTCGGGGTCGGTCTTCGCCTTCCGGAACTTCTGGGCGATGGTGTCGGCGTCGTCGGTGAGGTTGATCCGCGAATAGTCGGAGGGGTCCGACTTCGACATCTTCTTGGTGCCGTCGCGGAGCGACATGACGCGCGTCGCCGGACCCGTGATCAGCGGCTCGGTGAGCGGGAAGAAGGCGTCGCCAAAGCCATTCTCGGCGATCGATTCGGCGAAGTCGTTGTTGAACTTGATGGCGATGTCGCGGGTCAGCTCGAGGTGCTGCTTCTGGTCCTCGCCGACCGGGACGTGGGTGGCCATGTAGGCGAGGATGTCGGCAGCCATCAGCACCGGATAGTCATAGAGGCCGACGGAGGCGTTCTCGCGGTCCTTGCCGGCCTTCTCCTTGAACTGGATCATCCGGTTGAGCCAGCCGAGGCGGGCGATGCAGTTGAGGATCCAGGTCAATTCGCCGTGGACGCTGACCTGGCTCTGGTTGAACACGATCGACTTCTTGGGGTCGATGCCGGCGGCGAGGAAGGCCGCGGTGACCTCGCGGGTGCTCTGGCGCAGCGCCTTCGGACCGCCCCACACCGACGTCGGCACGGTGATCGCATGCATGTCGACCACGCAGTAGATGCAGTCGTGCGTCGACTGCATCTCGACGAAGCGCGCGATGGCGCCGAGATAGTTGCCGAGATGCAGGTTGCCGGTCGGCTGGACCCCGGAGAACACGCGGGGCGGAAACTTGCTCATGGAATGGACCCTCCGTCGCGGGCGGGGTTAGCGGAGCAGGACGGCCCGCGCAAGGGGCGGGTCACGACTTGCGGCGGTTGAGCGCGAGGCCGATGGCCCGCCGGAAGTCCGCCGCGCCGGTGAGCTGGCAGAACACGGCGAACAGCACCACGCCGGCGAGCACCAGGATGCCGACCGCGGAAGCGCGAACGAGGAAGCTCGCATGGCCGAGCATCGGGCCCATCAGCCACATCGCGAGAAGCAGGCCGACGCCCATCAGCACCGCGGCGAGCAGGATCAGCGGCAGCCGCCGCCGGAGCGACACGTCGGGGGTGAAATGGCCGCGGCGATAGAGCGTGATCGCGAGCAGCCCCGCATTGACCCAGCCCGAGGCAGCGGTGGCGATGGCGATGCCGACATGGGCGAGGAAGGGGAAGAGGGCGAGGGAGAGGGCGACATTGACCGCGACCGAGATGCCGGCGAACCACATCGGCGTCCGGGTGTCCTCGCGGGCGAAGAAGCCGGGCGAGAACACCTTGACGAGGACGAAGGCCGGCAGGCCCACGGCGAAGGCAGCAAGGGCGCCGGCGGTCTCCACCGTGTCGGCCGGGCCGAAGCTGCCGCGCTGGAACAGCACCTCGATGATCGGCTGGGCCATCACGAAAAGCGCGACCGCGGAGGGGAGCGTCAGCGCCATGGCGAACTCGACTGCCCGGTTCTCGCTGTGGCTGGCGAGGTCGCCGCGCCCGGCGCGGAGCTGGCGCGACAGGTCGGGTAG
>JAEVZM010000627.1 GCA_023392225.1 Pseudomonadota bacterium | reverse complement strand
CGTCTCTTCCATCCCCACCACTCACAACACAATCCCACCTCGAGCGCCTGACGCCTTGCGCCTACGATGGCGTTGCGACGCGCATTCACGTCCCGACGGGCTTATCGGCAATTGTTGGCAATCTCTTGTCCCGCCCCACAGCCGCCGATCTCGATGGTCAGGCCTCGCCATGCCACGGCAGGCTGCTGGGTGCCGCACACCTCCATTTGACGCGCAGTCTCGCTTGCGTCTCCGACCCTGCGCCCAACCTGCGCCGGCTCGCCGCTCGCCAGCCGCTGCCGCGCGAACTGAACACGAATAGGTCGCCGACAAGGACCCACGGGGCCGCTTGCACAACTTAATCGTGCTATTCACAAAAATTCGTGCGATACTATCCAAGACGCTCTCGGGGAGTTTCGCGGGGGAGTACGGCTGTCGCCAAATTTGGTCGACGCCTCTGCCGGGCGAGATTGCCTTCGTCGCGGCCCGTTGCTTCAGGTCCACATCGAAGAAAGTAGAATTGGCGAACACTGAATTTGGGGGATCGGAATGAGCAAGACGAGCGAGATCGCACGCCGCCTTCATCCGCGCCTCCGATGTATTCGTAATGGCGCCGCGCCGGTAAACCTCCTCCGATCGGACATCACAGCAACGGTCGCTTCGGCCCCATCACTCTCACTGGAGTCGATCGGCGTACCCGAAGATCTTGATCTCGCGTTGATCCGCGAGGCACTGCCGACGGCGACCGCGGAATCGGCCCGTCCTCTGCCGAGGACAGCCAAGCGAGCGAAGCTCGCGACTCAGCCACCGCCGGATGAGTCCTTCGTCAACGTGTTCGTCGAGGTTCTTCGAGATCCCGGCGACGGTGTCGGCGGCGAGCAGGCCACGCTTGAGCGCATCCAGGCAATCGTCCAGGCCGCGAAGGAGGCACTCAGCGCGAAGGACCGCGCCATGCTCGGAAGTGAGACTCTCCTCAGGCGCAACTTTGTGGCAGCGACGGTGCCGATCTCCGCATTGAGCGATTTGGAGCAGGATCCCGGGATCGCCTTCGTTCATCCCTCGCAGCCGCTGACGTTCGATGAACCCCTCGATCATCCAACGCTCAGCACAGCCCCCGACGCCAGGACGATCGGCGACGCGAAACTCCGCGCCGCCCACGGTGACGGTAACGGCGTCATCATTGGATTGATCGATGTCGGCGGGTTCGACTTCGCGCACGAGGACTTCCTCGATGCGACAGGCAGAACGCGCTTTGTTTCGATCTGGGATCAAGGCGGCGACCTGCGCAAGCCTCCGTCAGCGAACGGAACGAGCCGGTTCGAGTACGGCAGCGAGCTGACCAGGCCGCTGATGGATGCGGCCATCGCAGCAGAGGCCGCCGGGAAGTTCCCTGCGACCATGATCGAGCGACAGTCGCAGCGCACGGAGGGCTCGCATGCCACCCATGTGGCCAGCATCGCTGCCGGCAATCGCGGCGTCTGTCCCAAGGCCGAGATCGCGGCCGTACTGATCTCTGTACCGATGGAGAACGACCCGCTGGTCGAGCGCCGGGCGACGTTCAGCGACTCCACGCGCATCGTTCACGCGGTCGAATACCTGCTTGAGGTTGCACGCGCCAGGAACAAGCCGATCTCGATCAACATCAGCCTGGGCACGAACGGCGGCGCGCATGACGGGTCGAGCGGCGTGTCGCGCTGGCTCGACGCCCTGCTTTCCGATCCCGGGCGGGCAGTGACGGTCGCGGCCGGCAACGCGGGCCAGGAGAAGGGCTCAACCGCCGAGGACCTCGGCTTCATCACCGGGCGCATCCATTCGAGCGGTCGCCTCGGTGCAAGCGGCTTGAGCGTCGACCTTGAGTGGACCGTCATGGGCAACGGCATCGAGGATCTATCCGAGAACGAGCTCGAGATCTGGTACGGCGCCCAAGACCGGCTGACGGTGATGTTGAAGCCGCCCGGACCGGGCGCCGGTTGGATCACCGTACGCCCGCGTGAGTATGTCGAGAACCGCAGGCTGCCGAGTGGGACGACCGTTTCGCTCTACAACGAGCTCTACCACCCGACCAACGGCTGCAACTACGCCGCAATCTATCTCGCGCCCAATCTCCAGCCGGGCAGCATCCGCGGCGTTGAAGCCGGCGTCTGGCGCGTGCGTCTGGTCGGTGACGAGATCCGCAGTGGCCGCTTCAACTGCTGGATCGAGCGCGACGACCCCGTTGAAATCCGCAGCGCCGGCGCAGTCAGGCTCTACCGCTTTCCCTCCTTCTTTTCAGAGGCATCCAACGTCGACTCGCACTCAATCTCTTCGCTCGCCTGCGGCCACCGAGTCATCGCCGTCGCCAACCTCGACGACGCGCGGCAGCGCATCAACATATCGAGCAGCCAAGGACCGACACGCGACGATCGCACGAAGCCCGACATTGCAGCGCCCGGCACCGAAATCGTCGCCGCCAAGGGGTTCGGCGCGGACGGTGAAGCCTGGATTGGCAAGACGGGCACCAGCATGGCGAGCCCCTATGTCGCTGGCGTCGTCGGCCTCATGCTCTCGGCCAACAAAGACCTCACCTCGGCGCAGTGCTCGGGCATCCTGCAACGAACGGCACGTCCGTTGCCTGGCGCGTCTTACGAATGGCGCAACGACGCGGGCTTCGGCGTCATCCAGCCGGTCGCGGCGATCGACGAGGCTCGGACTTTCAATCAGCGCGTGGAAGTCTGAAGGGAGGCCGCGCCGTGAAGCTCCACATCTTCCAGTCCGCCAAGGGCGATTGCCTACTACTCGAGGCGAAGGACGGCGCGCGCATCCTCTGTGACGGCGGCATGGCAGCGAGCATGCGGACCCATGTTCGTGACGAGCTCGCCAAATTGCGCAAGGCAAACCAGAAGATCGACTACGTCTATATCTCACACATCGACCAGGATCATATTTCCGGGGCGCTCCAACTCCTCGAAGACGAGCTCGAGTGGCGCCTCTTCGACTTCCATGCGCAGCAAGGCACGCCGATCCGCGAGCCCAAAGTGCCACGACCGCCCGAGATCGGCGGAATCTGGCACAACGCCTTCCGCGATCAGATCGGCAAAAATGCCGGCGAGGTGGAAGATATGCTTGCCGCGTCCGCGCCGGCGCTGCTCGCCAGCGCCGTGCCCGAGATCGCCGAGTTGGGCGAGGCGCTCCAGCAGGTCGCGCTCTCGATCCCTGAGGCGATCAAGGTCTCCCGGTACGCCTCGCCGGAACTGCTCGACATCCCGACCAATCAGCTACCCGGTTCGCAGGAAAAGCCAAAGCTCCTCATGATTCGCGACGCGCAAGAGGCCATCGATGTCGGATCGATGCGGCTCACCATCGTTGGGCCGACAAGCGAGGAACTGACGCTGTTGCAGGAGGGCTGGAACAACTTCCTGCGGGACACGAAGGGTAAGGAGCAGATCAAGAAGCTGCGTGCGGAGATCAAGCGCAAGATCGAAGCATTCGGAACGGAAGGCTTTGACCTACGTGATTGGAACGGAATCGAGGACTTCAAAGGCGTCACTGTCCCGAACATCGCATCCCTCATGTTCATGGTCGAGGAGGACGGCAAGCGCCTGCTCCTCACCGGTGACTCGCAGCAGGACATCATCCTCAAGGGCCTCGAGCTCACCGGCTTCCTCGATGCCGGTCACCTCCACATCGACGTCCTGAAGACCCAGCACCACGCTTCCGAGCACAACTTCGATCCCGAGTTCTGCCGCAAGGTCTCCGCCGACCACTACGTCTTCTGCGGCGACGGCTCTCACGGCAATCCAGAACTCTCGGTCATCCAGATGATCTACGACTCGAGGTTGGGTTCGAATGCCAAGCGCGCACTGGCGCCGGAGGCGGAAGACCGTCCGTTCAGATTCTGGTTCAGCACGTCCTCCGATATGCAGTCAGAGGACAGTCCGCAGCGCGAGACCTTCGGGAAGGTCGAGGAGCTCGTTGAGAAGCTGGTGAAGAAATCCAATGGGCGGCTCACCGCCGTCTTCAACGACCAACCGAGCGTGGAGCTCGCCATCTGAACGGCTGCGCCGAACCGAGGGAGGTGCCTTATGGACCCGATTGAGAGAGCCCGCAGTGACCGCGACACCGTTTTCGGCGTCGCCGCAGCGGCCGGTCAAGGTCCGCAAGATCTAGCGACCGCCGCACCGCAGGCCGCGGCGCAACCTGGACGGCGGATGTTCACGCCCTTTCTCGTCGAGGATCAGGAACGCGCCGCGACGCTCGCCGAGCGGCTGGCAGCGGAGGCCGACGCACAAGCCAACTTGAGCGACGCCGAACGGCTCGCGCTGGTGATGGGGACGGCGCGCAGTCTTTCCGATCAGGGCGAGTCCGGCCTGGCACAGCATGCGGTCGGCCTCTTTCTGACCCACCACGCACTCGGCCGGACCATGAGCGTGCCATCGCTGCTCAAGCGCACCGCGTTGGCCGCGGATGCCGCCGCGCCTCTGCCCGACGAAACGCTGGGCAGCCATGCCGACGGCGAGGAGGCGAAACTTGACTGGTTCCGAGAGGATCCCCTCCTCAACGAGCACCATGAGCATTGGCACTGGGTCTACCCGAACCGCCGTGGAGTGGGCGACCCGATCTACAAGGTCAAGGAGCGCCATGGCGAACTCTTCTACTATATGCATCAGCAGATGCTCGCACGATACGACGTCGAGCGCGTCGCTGTCGGGCTCGAGCAAGTTGTACCGATCGAAGATTACGAAGCGCCCCTCGGGCCCGGCTACGATCCCGGCCAGCTTTCACAGTACGGCTTCCGGACGCGCATTACCGACAGCGTGATGGTGCCATTCCGCAACATCACGCTCGCCGTTCAGGCAGGAGTTCGCGACACCCTCGATCAAGCCATTGCCGACCGCGCCATGAAGAAGTCGGACGGGACGGTTGTGCCCCTGGACGGTCACGGCGGTTCGAACGTGCTCGGCTTGACCAGCGAGACCACCGAAGCGACCGTCGACCGACTCTACGGCAATCATCATGGCAATGGACACGTGCTGATTGGGGACCTTGAACGGAACCCCGGCGTCATCCTCTCGCCCTCGACGGCCATCCGCGACCCTGCGTTCTGGCGTTGGCACCGGCATGTCGACGACCTTCATTTCCACTATCAGGACGCCTTGCCCGAGCACGCATTCGACGACGCGCCGCCGGTGGACTTGACCGCGCTAGCGATCGCCCTCGAACGTGATCATCCCGGCTCCGACCAGGACGGTGCCGACCTGACCCAGGCGGCAACGGCGACACTCGGCGGCGCCGCGACCACGACACTTGAAACGGTGATGCGCTCCGGCGCCTACACCCTGCTGACGGGCAACCGCTACCGATACGACTTCCTCACACACGCGCCTTTTTTCGTGGCCGTCCGCCTGCACAATCGCGACGCCGCTCCCAAGGCGGTGACGCTGAGGTTATTCCTCATTCCCGACCAGCTCTTTGACGTGAACGGCGATCCGACCACGCCGGAGGGTCGACAGATGCGGCGTTACGCGATCGAACTCGACAAGGTACGACTGACCGTCAAGCCCGGACATCAGGACTTCGGACGCAGCGGGCGGCAGATGTCCGTCATCCGCCGGCCCGCGATCGTCGATCCGATCGAGGTCGTCGACGTCGACGGCCAACAGTTGGGTGGCGACGCGCGGACCTGCATCTGCGGATGGCCCTACGGATTGCTGTTACCGCGCGGCACGCAGGCCGGTATGTCCTTCAAGCTGTTTGCCATGGTCACCGACAACGACAAGGACAAGGTCGGCAGTCAGAAGAAATGCGGCTCGATGAGCTTCTGCGGTGTTGGCGACGAGTATCCCGATGCACGGCCGATGGGGTATCCGTTCGATCGACATTTCGATCAGCGCTTCGCCGACATCGTCGAACGGTCGCCCAGCATGATGATGGTGCCGCTGATCATCAAGCGCGTGGACGAGGCAACGCCGGTCGCCTGAGGCTCGCTCATCGCTGAATCGTTCGGCGTTTCGCTCTTGATCGCCGCTGAATATCGGAGCTGTCCCGACATCAGCCGATGCGTGCGGTCGTCTTGGAAGGACCGCCTCCCCCTTGCGGTCGAGCCTTGACGTTCCGGTCGCCCCCTGCCGGTACGTCGGGCCCCGACGCGAGAAGGGTGGCTCGCCGCCCCCCTTTCTCAATCCGGCCCAGCGTCTACTTTCGACGCGGCGCTGGTGCCATCACCGCGCCCGAACCGGCCGCTCGCTTCGCCGATCAGCGGATCGGGCCGACAGGAATCATTCCCACTCGATGGTGCCGGGGGGCTTGGACGTGACGTCGTAGACGACGCGGTTGACGCCCTTGACCTCGTTGATGATGCGGGTCGCGGCACGGCCGAGGAAGGCCATGTCGAAGGGGTAGAAGTCAGCCGTCATGCCGTCGGTCGAGGTGACGGCGCGAAGCGCCAGAACGTAGTCGTAGGTGCGGCCGTCGCCCATCACGCCGACGGTCTGCACCGGCAGGAGCACCGCAAAGGCCTGCCAGATCGCGTCATAGAGGCCCGCCTTCCGGATCTCGTCGAGATAGATCGTGTCGGCCTTCCGCAGCACGTCGAGCCTGTCGCGGCTGATCGCGCCCGGCACGCGGATCGCGAGCCCCGGCCCCGGGAAGGGATGGCGGCCGACGAAGGCCTCGGGCAGGCCGAGCTCGCGGCCGAGCGCCCGCACCTCGTCCTTGAACAGCTCGCGGAGCGGCTCGACGAGCTTCA